>CALFOA010000178.1 GCA_937919795.1 uncultured Neisseria sp. | reverse complement strand
AAACATTGGCCGATATCAAAGGCCGAAAAGCCGCTCAAACCCTGAGCAGCAATTACGGCGAAATGGCGACTAAAGCCGAAGCTCAAATCGTACCGGTAGACGGCATGGCGCAGGCTTTGACGTTGGTACAGCAAAAACGTGCCGAGCTAACCTTAAACGATTCACTGGCCTTTTTGGACTATATGAAGAAAAACCCGAATTCCGGCTTGAAAACCGCTTGGCAGGCACCTGCTGAAGAAAAATTAGGCGCGGGCTTTATTGCCAACAAAGGCAATGAGGAAGCTTTGGCTAAAATCAGCGGCGCCGTTGAAGAGTTGCGCCAAGACGGTACGCTGAAGAAATTGGGTGAAGAATTTTTCGGTGCCGACGTCAGTGTTAAATGATCTGCTGGCCTCGCTGCCGTTTATGAGTGAAGCGCGCGCTGATTTGGTAATCAGCGCGTTTTGGCCGATGGTGAAGGCCGGCTTTCTGGTGTCTGTGCCGCTGGCGATTGCTTCGTTTATCTGCGGAATGGTGATTGCGGTGCTGGTGGCGCTGCTGCGGGTGACGCCGGTGAACGGCTGGTGGCATCGCATTGCGTTGCAGTTAGCCAAAATCTATATTTCGGTAATACGCGGCACGCCGATGCTGGTGCAGATTTCCATTGTGTTTTACGGCCTGCCGGCGATAGGGATTTTTATCGACCCGATTCCGGCCGCCATCATCGGCTTTTCGCTCAATATCGGTGCTTATGCTTCGGAAACCATCCGAGCGGCGATTCTTTCCGTACCCAAAGGGCAATGGGAAGCCGGTTATTCGGTGGGGATGACTTATCTGCAAACCTTCCGCCGCATTATCGCGCCGCAGGCATTCCGCGTTTCGGTGCCGCCGCTGAGCAATACCTTTATCAGCCTGTTTAAAGACACCTCGCTCGCATCGGTGGTAACGGTGACCGAATTGTTCCGAGTGGCGCAGCAAGTAGCCAACAGTGCCTACGACTTTCTGCCGGTTTATATTCTGGCGGGGCTAGTATATTGGTGCTTCTGTTGGGTGTTATTTTTCCTGCAGGCGAGAATCGAAACCCGCTTAGACCGTTATGTGGCCAGATAGGAAGGAAGGCGATGATTGAAATTCGTGATATCCATAAAACCTTTGGTGCGCATACTATTTTGCGCGGGGTGGATTTGGATGTAGAAAAAGGCCAGGTGGTGGTGATTCTGGGGCCTTCCGGCTCCGGTAAAACCACTTTGCTGCGTTGTTTAAATGCGCTGGAAGTGCCGGAGCAAGGCATCATCCGCTTCGACGGAGCGGCGCCGTTAACGGTTGATTTTTCCCGCAAGCCGGATAAGAAAACCATACTGGCGTTGCGCCGAAAATCCGGCATGGTGTTCCAGCAATACAATTTGTTCCCGCATAAAACCGCTGCCGAAAACATTATGGAAGGCTTGCTGGTGGTGCAAGGCAAAACGCCGCAACAGGCTAAAGAAACGGCGATGCGTTTGTTGGACAAAGTCGGCTTGGCGGATAAGGCAGAGCTTTATCCGCACCAGCTTTCCGGCGGCCAGCAACAGCGGGTGGGCATTGTGCGCGCTTTGGCACTGGAACCGGATTTGATGCTGTTTGATGAACCGACTTCCGCGCTCGATCCGGAATTGGTGCAGGACATCCTCAACACCATGAAAGCCTTGGCAAGCGAGGGTTGGACCATGATTGTGGTGACCCATGAAATCAAATTCGCGATGGAAGCGGCGGATAAAGTGGTGGTGATGGACGGCGGCGTGATTGTGGAACAAGGCTCGCCCGAGCAGTTATTCCGCGACCCGCAGCACGAGCGCACCAGAAGCTTTTTGCAGCAGATACGTTCTGTTTAACTGAAGTTTTGATGGAATAAACGATGCCTGTCTGAAAGAATTGAACATTCTTTCAGACAGGCATTTTTTGAGATAAAAGGCAAAATAGTGACTATTGCGCCCTTCCCTAAAATTTAACGATCGCTGCGCATCCGCAAATAAGTGGCGAATCTCGGCAAACCTTTTTCGGTAAAACCGCGGTGGCGATAAGTGATTACCGCACCGATGGGCGGCGGTTGATCGCGTTCAGCATCTTTGAAACCGCTGCCGATTTTAAATTCGCCGTGTTCATTGCGGCAACCAACAGCGCCCAGCTTTCCGGTGTATTTGCCTTTGCCTTCATGATGTTTGGTAACGGTACATTCGGCGTCTTGCTGTGGTTTCAATTTCAAATAATCGCTGCTGCGGCCGCTTGCATAAGGCGCATTAGGATTGCGCAAAATTACGCCTTCGCCGCCGCCTGCTACGATTTCGTTCAGATAAGCCTCTGCTTCGGAAAAATGCTTTACCGGGATTTGCTCAATCACTTCGATATTGGCGGGAAACCATTGCATGCGCTCTTGTATCACGGCCAAGCGTTTATCTAGGCTGCCGGCGGCTTTGGGTACGTCAAACACATGCAGTTTTATGCCTTGCCAATCGCCGTTGTGCTTGCGAACGGTAGCAGAAAGATTTTCAAAATCGCCCCGCTTGCGGTACAGCTCACCATCCAGCGGATAAGGCGGGAAATTGTGGGTAAAGCCCGGCGGCGGAGTGAACGGATAGCCTTGGCGGCTGATTAGCTGTTTGCCATCCCAATAGGCGCGCACGCCGTCGAGTTTTTCGCTCATCAGCCAGCCTGCTACATTTTGTTGGCGATATTCTTGCGCCAACATCAAAGATGGTGCGGCCAAACAGGCCAGCGGCAGCCAACAGGCGGCTGCCATTAGGATTTTCATGTTTTCCCCTTTTGATTTGATAATTTAATTTATAGTATCTTATTTTATTAGTTTTGCTGCAATCTTTATTGATAAAAAATGCCTGTCTGAAAGTTTTTTCAGACAGGCATTTTCTTAGTTTATTCAAACCGTTTGATTTCGTTTGCCGAAATAAACAAAACCGATTACCCCCAGAATAATCATCGGCAAACTCAGCCATTGCCCCATTGATAAACCTAAGGTCAGCAATCCCAACTGTTCATCCGGTTGGCGAGCGTATTCAGCGATAAAGCGGAAAATCCCGTAGCCCGCCAAAAACACCATGGCCACTTGACCGGTTGGGCGCGGCTTCTTAGAAAACAGCCATACGATGATAAATAAGGTAATACCTTCCAACGCAAATTGGTATAACTGCGAAGGATGGCGCGGTAGCATACCGAATTGTGAAAACCATGCGGCGTATTGCGGATTAGAAGCAGCTAATGGCAAATCTTCATAATTGGCCTGCGGAAAACCCATTGCCCAGAATTTGGTCGGTTCGGTTACCCTTCCCCACAATTCGCCGTTGATAAAGTTACCGATACGGCCTGAAGCCAAACCCAGCGGCACCAGCGGTGCGACAAAATCCATTACCTGCCAGAAACCCAATCCGCGACGTTTGGCAAACAGCCACATCGCGGCCAATACGCCGAGAAATCCGCCGTGGAACGACATGCCGCCTTCCCATACTTTTAAGATATTCAGTGGGTTGGCCATATAGACATCCAATTGATAAAACAGCACGTAGCCAATTCGCCCACCAAGGATCACACCGAGGATGCCCCAAGTCAGCAAATCGTCCAGCATTTCTTTGGTGAACAGGGTGCCGCCTGCTTTGATGCGGTAGCGTCCAAGCACGATAAATAAGAAAAAAGCCAGAATATAGCTCAACGCATACCAGTGAATGGCGAGCGGGCCGAGTGAAACGGCAATGGGGTCGAATTGGGGGTGAATCAGCATAATCGTTCTGCCTTATAGATAAATAAATACGGCGATAAGCGCCGCATTATACAAGAAAGCACCCGCTCTGCCGAATAGAGTAGCATTCTAGTTCTAGAAGAAATGTAAGCTTTGGTATAGAATAATGCAATTAACATTCATCACTCTTATCTTTTCAGACAGGCATTATTTGTTTGGACTACTAATTTTAAAGAGTATTATCAGCATACATTGTCAAAACTCTACTAACTACTCATCTTAAAGGAATCTAACCATGCCAGCCTACCGTTCCAAAACCTCTACCCACGGCCGCAATATGGCCGGTGCGCGCGCTTTGTGGCGTGCCACCGGTGTGACCGACGAAGATTTCGGCAAACCGATTATTGCCATTGCCAACTCGTTTACCCAATTCGTACCCGGCCATGTGCATCTGCACGATTTGGGCCAAATGGTGGCGCGCGAGATTGAAAAAGCCGGCGGTTTGGCCAAAGAGTTCAACACCATCGCGGTGGACGACGGCATTGCGATGGGGCACAGCGGTATGCTGTATTCGCTGCCCAGCCGCGATTTGATTGCCGACAGCGTGGAATACATGGTGAACGCCCACTGCGCCGATGCGCTGGTGTGCATTTCCAACTGCGACAAGATCACGCCGGGGATGCTGATGGCCGCCATGCGCCTGAACATTCCCACCGTATTTGTATCCGGCGGCCCGATGGAAGCGGGCAAAGTGATCGGCGTGGCCAATATCGTCGATGAGCGCAAGCTGGATTTGATTGATGCGATGATTGAAGCGGGTGACGACACGATATCTGATGAACGAGTTACTCAAGTTGAGCGCTCCGCCTGCCCAACCTGCGGCTCTTGCTCGGGCATGTTTACCGCCAACTCAATGAACTGCCTCACCGAAGCCTTGGGCTTGTCGCTGCCGGGCAACGGCTCGCTGCTGGCCACCCACGCCGGCCGCAAAGAATTGTTCCTTGAAGCCGGCCGCTTGATTGTGGAAATCACCAAGCGTTATTACGAGCAAGACGACGCCAGCGTATTGCCGCGCAATATTGCCACTAAAGCCGCATTTGAAAACGCCATGAGTTTGGACGTGGCAATGGGCGGTTCTACCAACACCGTTTTGCACCTGCTGGCCGCCGCCAACGAAGCCGAAGTCGATTTCAAAATGGCCGACATCGACCGCATCAGCCGCCAAGTGCCGTGCTTGTGCAAAGTCGCGCCCGCTACCCAGAAATACCATATGGAAGACGTACACCGCGCCGGTGGTGTGATGGGTATTTTGGCCGAACTCGACCGCGCCGGTTGCTTGCAAACCCATGTTTCCACCGTACACGCACCCACCTTGAAAGACGCGTTAGCGCAATGGGATGTAATGAACCCCGCCAACGAAGCCGCTCATGCTCGTTATAAAGCCGCCCCCGGCGGCGTGCGCACCACCCAAGCCTTCTCGCAAAACCGCCAATGGCCGAGCCTGGATTTAGACCGCGAAAACGGCTGTATCCGCAGCAAAGAACACGCCTACTCGCAAGACGGTGGCTTGGCCGTATTGTTTGGCAACATCGCCGAGCGCGGCTGCGTAGTGAAAACCGCCGGCGTGGACGACAGTATCCTGAAATTCACCGGCCGCGCCCGCGTGTTTGAAAGCCAAGACGATGCGGTAGCCGGTATTCTCGACAACCAAATCGTGGCCGGTGATATTGTGATTATCCGCTACGAAGGCCCCAAAGGCGGCCCCGGTATGCAGGAAATGCTGTACCCCACCAGCTACCTGAAATCCAAAGGCTTGGGCAAAGAGTGCGCCTTGCTCACCGACGGTCGTTTCTCCGGCGGCACTTCCGGCTTGAGCATCGGCCACGTTTCGCCCGAAGCGGCTGAAGGCGGTGCCATCGGCTTGGTGCAGGAAGGCGATACCGTGGAAATCGACATCCCCAACCGCAGTATCCGCTTGGCGGTTACTGATGAAGAATTAGCCAAACGCCGTGCCGAAATGGAAGCACGCGGTGCGAAAGCGTGGAAACCGGTTAACCGTGAACGCCATGTTTCCGCCGCTCTGCGTGCCTACGCGGCGATGACCACTTCCGCCGACACCGGCGCGGTGCGCGATGTAAGCCAGGTAGAGTAATTTGCTTGTCTGCTGGTGATTAACCAAGCGGCGGATGGCGGTATTATCCGCCGCTGTTTTATGTGTTTACGGTTAGTTGACACATAAAATCAGCCACAGTACCTAACTAAAAATTTATGGCTACGGTCAGGGCCATAAAAACTCTACCTCTACTGGCTACTATAGTTAATACACCATATTATTCAACAACTAAAGCAGAACTCAAATGAAACACAATAAAGTATCCCGTCGCCATTTTTTACAAGGCTCAGCAGCACTAACAGGCAGTTTGCTGTTCAGCGCCTGTATCGACAAACCCTACCGCCCCGCACAACCGGAAAACGTCGCCAAAACTTATTACCCGCCAGCCCTCACCGGCCTGCGCGGCAACCACGACGGCAGCCAAGCTGGCGCACACAGTGCAGCGCTGCAAGGCAAATCTTATAGCCTGCCCGGCAATGCCAGCGAACACTATGATTTAGTAGTCATCGGTGGCGGCCTCAGCGGCTTAACCGCCGCCTATCTTTACCGCCAAAAGCGCCCTGACGCCAAAGTGTTGATTCTCGACAATCACGACGACTTCGGCGGCCATGCCAAGCGCAATGAATTTAACTACAACAACCGCACCTTCATCACTTACGGCGGCAGCGAATCGATCGATTCACCCAAAACCACTTATTCCAAAGAAGCTCTCGCATTGCTGGAAAACCTTGGTGTGGACTATACAAAATTCGAGCAATATTTCGCCCAAGATTTATATTCCAAAGACTGGCAACTGAAAAAAGGCGCTTTCTTTACTGCTGCGGCATTTGGCAAAGCCGCAGTAGTGCCCGGTTTGCTGGAAGCAGGCGAAGAAGAAGCCGAAGGTATTATCAATCAATTCCCGCTCTCAGAAGCAGGTAAACAGGCCTTGGTGAAGCTGTATACCGATGAAACCGATTATCTGAAAGGCATGAAAAAACGCCAACGTTTAGAATTCGCCGAAACCACCAGTTATTACGATTTCCTAAAAGACACCGTGAAACTACCCGCCGATGCGCTGGACTATCTGAAAGACTTGAGCTCGGAATACTGGGGACACCCCATTAACGCGCTGTCTGTTACCGATGCCTTGGGCGAAGGCTACCCGGGCGTACAAAATCTCGGTTTACCTGAAGAAGATAGTGAAGAAGAACCGTATATCTACCACTTCCCCGACGGCAATGCTTCTGTTGCCCGTTTACTGGTACGCAAGCTGATTCCGGGCATCGCGCCGGGCAACACCATGGAAGACATCGTATTGGCCAAGTTCGATTATAAGCAGCTTGATCTATCGGATAATCCGGTACGCATTCGCTTGAACAGCACCGCGCTGTTGGCTGAAAACAATAACGAAGGGGTGGCCGTAGCCTATCTGAAACACGGCAGCGAAGGTTTGGTGCAAGTGCAGGCGAAAAAATGTATTTTTGCCGGCCACAGTACCCTAGCCGCCCGCATCGTGCCGCAGATGCGTACACAACAAAAAGAAGCCGAGCTCACCGGCGTAAAAGTGCCGATGCTGTACGCCAAAATGCTGATGAAAAATGCACAAGCCTTCAAGAAGCTCGGCGTTTATTCA
Source organism: uncultured Neisseria sp. (assembly GCA_937919795.1). Taxonomy (GTDB): domain Bacteria; phylum Pseudomonadota; class Gammaproteobacteria; order Burkholderiales; family Neisseriaceae; genus Neisseria. Next base: position 13,106 of record CALFOA010000178.1, on the reverse strand, counting down.
CTGTACGCACCTGAATCGCCTTATTGCCTAGTACAATTGGATGACCCGGTCAATATCGGCGGCTACGAAGCACCGAAAAGCCCGGACGAGCCAATTATCGTACACGCAGTGCGCATCGCCACCGATTTCGAAGGTGCCACCGCACGCGATAAATACCGCAGCGGCCGCCGCAAGCTGTTTGCCCAACAATATGATGACTTGAAAAACCAATTATTTACCCAAATGCGCGAGCTCTACTCGTTGGCCGGAGAAAACTTCGACGATATGCTGGTAGAACTTACCCTCAACCGCTGGGGGCACGGCTACAGCTACGAGCAGACTACTTTATGGGATAGCGACGCGGCAACCGAGAAAACCACCCACGCCATGCAGCAGCCGATCGGCAATATCTTTATGGCCGGTAGCGATGTGGGCTGGATGCCGTATTTGCAAGGCGCGGTAGATGAAGCCCATCGTGCGGTACAGGAAGCTTTAGCATAAAGCTTATGAATGAGGTTTAAATATAAAAATGCCTGTCTGAAAAATTTTTCAGACAGGCATTTTTATTCAATCTTCAATACTGAATTAAGCTTCGGCTTTTTTCAGAATTTCAAACAATTGGTCTTTCAGTGCCAGTTTTTTCAGCTTCAGGCCTTCGATTTCTTCAGCAGCTGAAACGGCGGTAACTTCATTATTAAGCAAGCCGCTGATTTTGTCGTCCAGCTCATTGTGCTCATCAAACAAACGGGCGAAGTGTGCATCTTCCTGTTTCAATTTGGTGATCAGATCACGATATTCGGGAAACATAATTTATCCTCTTGGTTAGCAAACAAAAAACAATCAAGTATGGAACGCTGCTGCGGTATACCCCTTGTTCCATTCATAAGTATTATAGCAAAGCCGCCATTTCACGGCACTACATTCTTAACGATGCGGCTTAACCCACCTCAAATTTTGTTCTACAATCACCCCAAACCCCTTCGGAAGACTCAACATGAATCCCACCATCGAACAACTGCTTAATCACCGCACCTACCGCCAATTCCAAAGCGGCCAACAGCTGCCCGCCGAAGAAGTAGACGCGATTATCGCCTGCGCACAGCAAGCCGCTTCGTGGATGAACGGCCAACACTACACCATCATCAACATTGCCGACCCGACCTTACGTGCGCGCATCACCGAATTACAGCCGAACAATCCGCAAATCGGCGAATGCGCCCTTTATCTGATTTTTCTGGCCGATTTGCACAAAGCCGATTTGTGCTGCCAAGCTTACGACGGCACTTTTGCCGCCGCCGGTGCGCCCGATGCCCTGATTACCGCAGTTACCGATGCTTCGCTGGCCGCGCAAAACGCCGTTATCGCCGCCGAGAGCTTGGGCTATGCCACCTGCTACACCGGCGGCATTCGCCTGATTGCGCCGCAGTTGGTTGAATTATTGGCTTTGCCTGACCACACTTTCCCGCTGTTCGGCCTCTGCATCGGTAGCCCGGCGGTGGAAATGCGCCTGAAACCGCGCCTGCTCAAAGCCGCGGTTTATGCCGAAAACCGTTATCCCGCCGATCAGGATTTGCTGGAACAGCTGGCGGCTTACGAACAAACGATGACCGATTTCGGTGAAGCGCGCGAAAAACTACCTTACCGCGAAAAATTTGCCCGTTTTTACAGCAATCCTTATGCACCCGAAAATATTTCGTTGATGCAGCGCATGGGCTGGCTCACTTGGCATCAAAAATAGTTTTCAGACAGGCATTCCCTTGATGGCGATAAAACTGCAAACCTTCCACCATCTTTACGGCATCGGCAACCACTTCATCATGCCGCAAGGCCGTAATGAATGGTGGCCGCTGAACGACAGCGCTTGGGAACAGCCGCCGCAGATGCAGGAAGCTTTTCTGTTTGTGCCCGAAATCCCGCTGTTTGCCGAAGGTTTGGAACCGCAGTTGCGCGTGCGGATGAAAATTGCCGCCGAAAGTGCCGACGAGCGTTTGGCACAAGCCTTGCGCGAAGAAGTATTGCGCGACTTGGCGCGTGATTTGAAAGCCAGCCTCAGCGAAGACCAACTGGCCGAAGCCATCGACCACTTGATGCAATACGACCGTTTATTCCGATAATCATGACTACCATGCAAACCTATTTAGTTGGCGGCGCCGTGCGCGACGCCCTGCTCGGCCTGCCGGTGAAAGACCGCGACTGGGTGGTGGTCGGCGCCGATGCCGATACCATGCTGGCCGCCGGTTATCAACCGGTTGGCGCCGATTTCCCCGTGTTCCTGCACCCCGAAAGCAAGGAAGAATACGCCCTCGCCCGCACCGAACGCAAAACTGCCAAAGGCTATGCCGGTTTCAGCTTTTACGCCGATAAAAACGTAACGCTTGAACAAGATTTAATGCGGCGCGACCTCACCATCAATGCGATGGCTGAAGACGGCAACGGCAATATCATCGACCCTTTCGGCGGCCGGCAGGATTTGGCCGACGGCATTCTGCGCCATGTGTCGCCCGCGTTTGCCGAAGATCCGGTTCGTATTCTGCGTACCGCCCGTTTCGCCGCCCGCTACGGTTTTCAAATCTCCCCCGAAACGCTGCAATTGATGCGCCAGATGGTAGAAAACGGCGAAGCCGATGCTTTGGTGGCCGAACGGGTATGGCAGGAATTGGCCAAAGGGCTGATGGAAGAGCACCCCGAGCGCATGATAGAAGCGCTGCGCGATGCCGGTGCACTGCGGGTGATTCTGCCCGAAGTCAATGCCTTATTTGGCGTGCCGCAGCGTGCCGACTACCATCCCGAAATCGACAGCGGCGTACACACCTTGATGGTGTTGCAACGCGCCGCCGCCCTAAAACTCAGCCTGCCCGAGCGCTACGCCGCGCTGTTGCACGACTTGGGCAAAGCGCTCACCCCCGCCGATATTCTGCCCGCCCACTACAATCACGACCACGCCGGTGTGCCGCTCGTGCGCGAGGTCAACCGCCGTTGGCGCGTGCCCAAAGCCTGCGCAGAACTGGCCGAGCTGGTGTGCCGCTGGCACATCATGATACACAGCGTCGGCCAGCAAAAACCTGCTACCGTATTGAATACGCTGAAAAAAGCCGATGCTTTCCGCCGCCCAGAACGTTTCAGACAGGCATTAAACGTGTGCTTGGCCGACCAGCAAGGGCGTTTGGGCAAAGAAAACAGTCCCTACCCGCAGTTGGAACACTGGCTCGCTTTGCTCGAAGCCGCCGCTTCAGTGAACAGTGCCGCCATCGCCGCCGAACATCAGGGCGATAGGCAGCTCATCAGCGAAGCGATAGACCGCGCGCGCTTGGAAGCCATCCGGCCTGTTCAGAACGCTTATCGGCAAAACACAAGCCACGATCATTAATGATTAAGGCAAACTGACATCCCTCAAATGATTATGCCTGTCTGAAAAAATAAATGCCTGTCTGAAAACAGTTTTAGCTTCGCAGAAACTAGAGAACTCGTTTTCAGACAGGCATTTATATTACGATGCTGATTATTTAGCTTCTTTAGTGCTCAGGCTTTGAGCGGTTTTAAGCAGCTCGATAAACTCTTCGCGCAAACCGTAAGGATCCGGTTTGGCCGAGTTTTGTGCCAGGCTGATGATATCGTTCCAACCCATCTTGCCGTTGTATTCACCGCCGCGCAGCGCTTGGCCGTAAGCGGCAACTGCCAGTGCAAAACGGGTATTGGCATCAGCTTGCGACAATGCTTTGCTGCTAGCCGGTACCGGCTGGCTGATTAGGATGCTCTTGCTTTCTCCCGGCAATTTGTAGCGCAGGTTTACAAACGCATATTCCTGAGTATTGCCCTTGGCGGCAGCGGGTGCCTGATAGCGCGATTCGTTCAGCCAGCCGGTTTTACCGACGGGGATGATCTCATACAGCGCGGTCACATTATGGCCGGCACCAATATCGCCCGCATCGACTTTGTCGTTATTAAAATCTTCCTGTTTCAGCAAGCGGTTTTCATAACCGATCAGACGGTATTCTTTAACGGTGGCCGGGTTGAATTCCACTTGGATTTTCACATCTTGTGCCACTGTCGCCAAGGTGGAAGACAATTGGCGTTGCAGCACTTTTTTAGCTTCGTTGCGGTTGTCGATATAGCTGTAATTGCCGTCGCCCGCATCGGCTAATTGTTCCATCAAGCGCTCGTTGTAATTGCCTTCGCCAAAGCCCAATGTGGTCAGTGAGATACCAGACTTCCGCTTTTCCGCCACCATGCCTTTAAGCGTTTCAAAATCGGTAATGCCTACATTAAAGTCGCCGTCGGTGGCCAGCAGAATGCGGTTGATACCGTTTTTAATAAATGCTTTTTCAGCTTCTTGATACGCCATTTGGATGGCAGCTTCGCCCGCTGTTGCGCCGCCCGCCCGTAATCCATTGATTGCACGTAAAATAGTGTCTTTATCACGGCCGGAAGTCGGCGGCAGCACCAGTTTTTCACCGCTGGCATAAGTAATCAGCGTTACCTTGTCTTGCGGGCGCAATTGTTCAGTGAGCAGGCGCAGGGTTTGTTTCACCAGAGGCAGTTTGTTTTCCGCTGTCATACTGCCGGAAACGTCTACCAGAAACACTAAGTTGGACGGCGGTAATTCTTTAGCCGCCAAGTCTTTGGCTTGAATACCGATTTTGATCACTTTTGCATTCGGCTGCCACGGGGAATCCACTGTTTCGGTATGCACGGCAAAAGGTCGGCCATCTTTCGGCAGCGGGTAGTGGTAATCAAAATAATTGACCAATTCTTCAATGCGTACCGCGTCTTTCGGCGGTAAACGACCGCTTTGGTTAAGGAAACGGCGGATATTGGCATAACTGCCGGTATCCACATCGATACTGAAAGTTGAAACCGGCGTTTGCGCTACGGCATGAACCGGATTGGTTTCGATTTTGCCGTATTGCTCGGTATTTTCTACCGGCGGCAATATATCGACAACGGGTGCTCTGCCAAATAATTGGGGGCTGGCTGACTTCTCCAAAGCCATTCCGACAACAGGCGAAGGCAAGCGTTGTTTTATTTGTTGGGCACCAGCTGACGGCGAAGAAGGCACCACCGTACCCTGCGGTGCGCTACATGCTGAAAGCACAATGGATGATACCGCCAGTGCGATAAAAGAAGGTTGTCGCAAAGAAAACATTATGATTTCTCCTAAAATACAAAATTATTAATATAATCAAAAAATTAACAAGCAGATGCAGCCCAAACAATTACAAACAAATTTCCTACCCTCCCCGTTTTAACCAAGATCTAAATGTATACTAAATTAAAGCGGTTTACACTAAGTTTAAACCTTCTACCCTCATCAATTTATTAAACCCGACTAATTTACTCAACAATCGCCGTCTGTTAAAATGCACATGATAAAAATTCACCCTCAAGGTACACACATATCATGGCACTTCTGCAAATCGCCGAACCCGGCTTATCGGCCGCTCCCCACCAACACCGTTTAGCCGTCGGCATCGATTTGGGCACCACCAACAGCTTGGTGACCACCGTCAAAAGCGGCAGCGCCGTGTGTATTGCCGACGAGCAAGGACGGGTGTTGCTGCCTTCGGTGGTGCGCTATTGCGAAAGCGGCCGCATCGAAACCGGCTACGACGCTTTGCGTGCGCAGAAGGTTGATCCCATCAACACCATCAGTTCAGCCAAACGCCTAATCGGCCGCAAGCTGGAAGACATCCCTGCCGCCCAATTGCCTTACCGTTTCGGCAACAGCGAGCGCATTATTGAACTGCAAACCCGCCAAGGTGCAAAAACGCCGATTGAAGTTTCCGCCGATATTTTGCGCGCGCTTAAAGAACGCGCCGAAGCCTCGCTGGGCGGCGAACTCACCGGCGCGGTGATTACCGTACCCGCTTATTTCGACGATGCACAACGCCAAGCCACCAAAGATGCCGCGCGCCTGGCCGGTTTAAACGTATTGCGCCTGCTCAACGAGCCGACCGCCGCAGCGATTGCTTACGGCTTGGACAACGCTTCCGAAGGCACATTTGTGGTATACGACCTTGGTGGCGGCACCTTCGACGTATCGGTGTTGCAATTATCCAAAGGCTTGTTTGAAGTAAAAGCCACCGGCGGCAACAGCGCACTCGGCGGCGACGATTTCGACCACCGCCTGTTCTGCCACCTGCTGGAACATAACAATTTATCGCAATTAAACGAACAAGACAGCCAATTACTGCTCAGCCTCTCCCGTGCCGCCAAAGAAACCTTAACCACCGACAAAAGCGCCACCATTCAAACCACGTTGTCCGACGGTCGCGAGGTCAGCTACACCCTCACCCGCCAAGATTTCCAAAACCTCACCCAACATTTAGTAGCCAAAACCATCGATCCGGTGAAGCAGGCGCTGAAAGATGCGGGCGTGAGCAAAGCCGAAGTAAAAGGCGTGATCATGGTGGGCGGTGCCACCCGTATGCCGCAGATTCAGCAAGCGGTGGCCACGTTCTTCGGTCAAACCCCGCTCAATAATCTCAATCCCGATCAAGTGGTGGCACTCGGAGCCGCCATGCAGGCCAACGTGTTGGCCGGTAATAAAAATGACGACGAATGGCTGCTGCTTGATGTTACCCCGTTGTCGCTCGGCTTGGAAACTTACGGCGGCTTGGTGGAAAAAATCATTCCGCGCAACAGCACTTTGCCGACCGCACGCGCGCAAGAATTCACCACCTTCAAAGACGGCCAAACCGCGATGACCATTCATGTGTTGCAGGGCGAGCGCGAATTGGTGGCCGACTGCCGCAGCCTCGCCAAATTCACCCTGCGCGGTATTCCGCCGATGGTTGCCGGTGCGGCGCGTATCCGCGTTACCTTCCAAGTGGATGCCGACGGCCTGCTTTCCGTGTCCGCCCGCGAGCAATCCACCGGCGTGCAGGCGCAGATTGAAGTGAAACCGTCTTACGGCCTCGATGACGACACCATTACCCGTATGCTGAAAGAAAGTATGTCGAATGCTTCCGACGACATGGCCGCCCGCGCCCGCGCCGAAGCGGTAGTCGAAGCCGAAGGCTTGGTGTTTGCAGTAAAAGCCGCGTTGGCCTTAGACAGCGATTTGCTGGATGAAAACGAGTTAACCCAAATCGAAGAGGCTATTGCCGCCGCCGAACAATCGATTCAGACAGGCATTGCCGCCGAAGATATCCGCCATGCAGTAGCCGCCTTAAGCACAGCTACCGATGAGTTCGCCGCCAAACGCATGAACCGCAATATCCAGCGCGCGCTTACCGGCCAAAAGATTGAAGAACTGTAATTCGGTTTTTTTAACACGAAAGAATCAGCCATGTCAGGATTGATTCCCAAAAGATACACGCAACTGGTTTTTGCCTTTTATATGGCCGCCATCATGTCTTTTTTGATGTCCGCCGTGTTAGTGGCGCTCAATACCGGTTTGCAAGGCAACTATTTTATGCGCGTTTTACGCGCCTATATCATTGCCATGCCGGTCGGTTTTTTCTGCGTCATCATTGTCCGGCCTTTGGTCAATAAGTTGGTTGCCCTCACCATCAAAAAAGACCCATAATAATTTATTCCCCAAGGAACACCCATGCCGAAAATTACCGTCCTCCCCCATGCCACACTCTGCCCCGAAGGCACCGTGATCGAAAATGCCCCGCAGGGCGAGAGTATTTTAGATGTGTTGCTGAAACACCATATTGATGTCGACCACGCCTGCGAAAAATCCTGTGCCTGCACCACCTGCCACGTGATTGTGCGCAAAGGTTTCGACAGCTTGGAAGAGCCCACCGAAATCGAAGAAGACCTGCTCGACCAAGCTTGGGGGTTGGAAGCCGATTCCCGCTTAAGCTGCCAGGCGCTGGTGGCCGATGACGATTTGGTAGTAGAAATTCCTAAGTACACCATCAATCATGCACGCGAGCATTAAAACCTGCTTAAACAAGGTTTGTGAACAAAGGAGACTCTCATGAAATGGACCGACACCCAACGCATCGCCGAAGAGTTGTACGACAACCATCCCGATGTTGATCCCAAAACCATCCGCTTCACCCAATTGCGCGAACTCATCCTCGCCCTGCCCGATTTCGATGATGATCCCGCCCGCAGCGGTGAAAAAATCCTCGAAGCCGTACAACAAGCTTGGATTGACGAAGCGGAATAAAATAATGCCTGTCTGAAAACAAGCTTGCGAGTGTCTGCGAAGCTAAAATCTTTCAGACAGGCATTGTAATAAAATACCACTTATACTACCTATCCATTTGATTTATATAAAAAGCCTGTCTGAAAAATTTTTCAGACAGGCTTTTTCAATGCAAACAGCCAATTTTTCTTTCCAAAATTCGGCTGTTTAGTGATTCATCCCGATTATATAGTCATCACTTACCCCAAACGCAACACTGACAAATATTAATGAATATTGACAGAACCTAGATACTCATTTAACTTGAGGCTATATTTTTCAAGGCTGTTACAAGAAAAATACAATAACCTGATTTATATAGTTATTCACTGGAGAAATATTAATGAAACACCCAAGATATGCCGCCTTAAGCGTTGCTGTATTGGCTGCTCTTTCCCTGAGCGCCTGTAACAAAGAGAAAGCCGAAGCCGGCGCACCGTCCAAACCCGAATGTATCGCCCCAGCCAAACCCGGCGGTGGTTTTGACTTAACCTGCAAACTGGCTCAAAGCGGTTTGAAAGATACCAATCAACTCGACAAACCGATGCGGGTAACTTATATGCCCGGCGGTGTGGGTGCGGTGGCGTACAATAAAATTGTGGCCAATGATCCGGCCAACAACGATGCCATCGTGGCTTTCTCTACCGGTTCGCTGCTGAACTTAGCACAAGGCAAATTTGGTCAATACACTGAAAAAGATGTGCGCTGGCTGGCTGCGGTTGGTACCGACTACGGCATGGTGGCAGTGAATGCCGATTCACCGCTGAAAAACCTGCAAGACTTGGTCGATGCGCTGAAAAAAGATCCGAAAGCCGTGAGCTTCGGCGCCGGTGGTAGCGTGGGTGGTCAAGACTGGCTGCAAACCGCGATGGTAGCCAAAGCCGCCGGGGTTTCACCGAAAGACATGACTTACGTGGCACTTGAAGGCGGCGGCGAAGCGGTAACCGCGGTATTGGGCAACCACATCAGCGTGGTGAGTGCCGGTATTGCCGAAATGGGCCCGCACATTGAAGCCGGTAAAATCCGCGTGTTGGCGGTATTCTCGCCTGAGCGTTTGGAAGGTAAGCTGAAAGACATTCCCACCGCTAAAGAGCAAGGTTACGATGTTCAATGGCCGGTGGTACGCGGCTACTATATGGGCCCTAAAGTGAGCGACGAAGCCTTCACTTGGTGGAAAAAACACTTTGACGCCATGATGAAGGATCCGAAGTTTGCCGAATTACGCAGCCAACGTGATTTACTGCCGTTCTCCATGACCGGCGATGAGTTAAAACAATATGTTGAAAAATCCACCGAAGAAATGCGTGCTTTGTCTAAAGAATTTGAGCTGACAAAATAAGTATAAAAAACCGGCAGCTTCGGTTGCCTGTTTTTAGTATGGATGGATAAAGAAGAGTCTTGCTAGACAGTAAATGGTAGTCATAAACCATGCCTGTCTGAAAAAGCCGAACCTTCTAAAATTACCTCAACTTACCCGCTCAAACGGAGTTTTATCTCAATGAATAATGTTGAACGCTGGTTTTCCGCTGCACTATTGCTGGTGGTGCTCGGTTTACTCTATCTGGCTTGGGGCTATACCGCACCAATCGCCTACGACCCTCTGGGGCCGCGCCCGTATCCCATGCTGATTTTGAGCTTATTGGCTGCGTGTTGCCTATTTTTAATTCTTCGCCCACGCGGTGAAAACATCGACCTAGGCTACACCCCTGCTATTTTGAAAAAAGTCGGCTTGTGTATCGCATTTTTAGCAGCCTATGCCGTTTTATTTGAAATATTGGGCTTTCCGCTCACCACAGCATTGATGGCGTTTGGTGTTGGCAAACTATTCGGCGGTCGCACTCTTTCCTGCATCATTTCCGGTGTGGTAATGGGCGCTTCACTGTATTTCTTGTTTGATTCTTTCCTCGACGTGCCGCTGCCGTTGCTGGGGATTTTCGGTTAACGAGGTAAAGAAATGGAAACTTTAGAATATTTGATGTCCGGTTTTCAGGTAGCCTTGCTGCCACAAAACCTGTTGCTGGCACTAATCGGTGCCTTTCTCGGTACCATTGTCGGCCTGCTGCCGGGATTGGGGCCGATTAACGGTGTGGCACTGCTGCTGCCGTTTGCTTTTGCCATGGGCTTACCACCCGAATCTGCCTTGATTTTGCTGGCTGCGGTTTATTTGGGCTGCGAATACGGCGGACGGATTTCGGCCATCCTGATTAACGTACCCGGTGATGCTGCAGCGATTATGTCCACGCTAGACGGCTATCCGCTGGCCAAGCAAGGCAAAGCGGGGATTGCGCTATCGCTCTCTGCTGCCAGCTCGTTTATCGGCAGCATGATTGCTACTACCGGCGTAGTGCTGTTTGCTCCGCTGTTGGCCAAATGGGCGATTGCGTTTGGCCCTGCCGAATATTTTGTGCTGATGGTATTTGCCATTACCTGTTTAAGCGGCCTAGTGAGCGACCAGCCGGTAAAAACCGGCGTATCGGCCTTAATCGGCTTGAGCCTGGCAGTCGTGGGGGTGGATGCGGTAACCGGTGTATACCGTTTTACCTTTGATTCGGTAAACCTTTCAGACGGTATTCAGTTCACCACCATCGTAATCGGTTTCTTCAGTATCAGCGAAATCCTGATTATGCTCGAAGGCACCGAAACCGGCCAAAAAGCATTGGCACAAGGCAAGCGCACGCTGTTTAACTTCAAAGAATTTATGTTCAGCTTGGGTGCCATTATCCGCAGCGGCATTGCCGGCTTCTTTATCGGCGTTTTACCGGGTGCGGGTGCGACCATCGCCAGCGCGATGACCTATACCAACGAGAAGAAAATCGCGGGTAAAAACGGCACATTCGGCGAAGGCGACCTGCGCGGTATTGCCGCCCCTGAAGCCGCCAACAATGCTTCTGCTTGCGGTTCCTTCATTCCGATGCTGACCTTGGGCGTACCCGGCTCGGGCACCACAGCGGTGATGATGGGCGCACTGACCTTGTACAACATCACCCCCGGCCCGCAGTTGTTCAGCGAGCAGCCCGATATTGTATGGGGTTTGATTGCCTCGCTGTTCATCGGCAACGTGATTCTGTTGGCGCTGAACATTCCGCTGGTAGGCTTCTTCGCCCGCCTGCTCACCATTCCGAACTACATTCTGATTCCGGCGATTGCCGCGGTGAGCTTTGTGGGTGTGTATGCGATTCACAGCACCACCTTCGACTTGATTCTGATGGTGGGTTTGGGTATTTTAGGCTATATACTGCGTAAACTGCACTTCCCGCTCTCTGCCCTGATTTTGGGTTATGTATTGGGCGAACTGATGGAATCCAGCCTGCGCCGCGCCTTGTCGATTTCGCACGGCGATGCGAGCATCCTGTTCCACGGTACCATTACTCAAGCCTTGTGGGCATTGAGCGCACTGATGGTGTTGCTGCCGGTTTACCGTTGGTTGCGCCGTCGCAAAGCTGCCTAATCATGGCAAAGGCCGCAGAGTTTAAATCTGCGGCCTTTTTTTTCAGACAGGCATTTTGAAAACCGGCTTTACCACAACCTTAAACCTTGCTAATCTGCCTAAACAGATAATTAACAGGTGAATGTTCCCATTTTTCAACAAAATAAACGATGAAAGTTATCCCTTATTTACCCGGTTTTTTAGCTGCCCTAGTAGGCGCCTTACTGGCCGAAGCTCTGGATCTACCGATTCCCTGGCTGCTCGGTTCGCTGCTGGCCACGGCTGTGCTCAGCTTAAACAAGCTGTCGGTAAAAGCGCCCGGTTTTTGCCGTAAAGCCGGTTTAACCGTTATCGGCATTTCACTCGGCTTGTATTTTACGCCGCAAATGGCAGGCATATTGCTGGCCTATTGGCCGCTGTTGATATTCGGTATCTTCTTTGCGGTCGCACTCGGTATGATAGGCTGCGTGCTTCTTTATCGTTATACCGACGTCGATTTCACTACCGCTTGGTACGCAGCGGGTGTAGGCGGTGCCAGCGAAATGGCGTACTTAGCCGACAAAGCCGGTGCGGACGTGAGTAAAGTAGTATCGGCACACTCACTGCGGGTATTGATGATTGTGACCATCGTGCCGTTTTTTTACCAATACATGGGCTATCACGACACCGACAACAGCAGCTTGAACCAAAACACCGCCATACACTGGGGCGGCCTGATTTTACTGATGGGTTGGGGCGTATTGTTTGGCCGTTTTTTTGAATGGCGCAACTGGTCTAACCCGTGGACATTCGGCCCGCTCATCGCTGCTACCGTATTAACATTGTGCGGCATTCATTTGTCTGCCATGCCGCCGGCAGTTTCACATCTCGGCCAATTATTAATCGGCTGGGCATTGGGCAATAAATTCGCCCCCGGCTTCTTCAAAAACGCCCCGCGCCTGCTCAGCGTGATGGCCGTGAGTGTCTGCCTGTCGCTGGCGATTACCGCTTTAACCACTTATGCTTTAACACAAATCAGCGACATTCCCCTGCCAACCTTAGGCTTGGGTTTGGCACCCGGCGGCGTGGCCGAAATGACGATTACCGCCAAAGTATTGCAACTGGGCGTACCCATCGTAACCGCTTTACATATTTCCCGCATGGTGGCGGTAGTCGGCACCGCGGGCATATTGTGCCGCTATTTACAGCCCATAATGGAAAAAAAGCCCCGACAAAATTAAGTCGGCGGCTTTTATCAAACCTAAATTATTCACGACCGCTGATTTTATCCGATACCCCTACTTCATGCGGATTGATGCGGGCGTTGTCTTCCTGCCCCAAGCCTACCAGCTTGCGCAGGCGCGTCATATAAGCGTTTACATCCAAGCCGCCGCCGAAGCGCTGCGCTTCCCAAATCGTTTCCGCCAGCGCTTCCATCATATCGTGTTCCGCCTTCACCCAATCGCCGTTGTAGCGGCCGCACAATTGCTCATGAATGTCGCGTATGCCCGGCGGCTGGTTAATCGCCGCCTGTTCCTGTATCGATAAGTGCAACGACATATGCAGAAAAGGATTACT
>CALFOA010000177.1 GCA_937919795.1 uncultured Neisseria sp. | reverse complement strand
GGAAATTGCGGCCGATAATCATCGGCTCCAGCTCGGGGTGGTTGATGTTGGCGGGAATGATGGCGCGGCCGGCGGCGACTTCCTGGCGCACAAATTCGGGGGTAATTTGGTCTGGATGAGTGGGTAAGTTTGCGCCGAAGGCTTCACCGGCGTGCTGTTTGATGATTTTGGCGTAGCGAGGGTCGCGGAACAGTTCGTCCATTTTCATGCGCTCGCGCAGGGCGACAAACTCCATTTCCGATGTGATGATGCCTTTGCGTGCGTAGTGCATTTGGGTGACGTTGCGGCCGGCTTTGGCGCGGCGCGGGCGGGTGATTTGGTTGAAACGCAGGTGGGCGGTTTGCGGGTCGTGCGCGCGTTCCAAACCGTATTCGCTGGATAGGCCGCTGAGGATTTTGGTGTCACCGCGTTCGTTGAGCCATGCGCTGCGGATGTGCGGCAGGCCTTGTTTGAGGTCGATGCGGGCGTTCGGGTCGCCATAGGCACCGCTGGTGTCGTAAACGGGAATCGGCGGATTCGGCTCGCGGCCTTGCTCGGTAAGGGTGTCGTCTTGGGCGATTTCGCGCAGCGGCACGCGGATGTCGGCGCGGCTGCCGGAAAGATAGATTTTTTGCGAATTGGGGTAGGCGAATTGGATGCCCAAATCGTGGGAAAGCTGGTCTAACTGCACGGCGGCTTGGCCGTTGGTTTGGTTTTTGGCAGACATAAAAAATTCCTGTTTCTCGTTTTGTAAAAAGAAACAGGAGCGTGGTTTTCTTGTGTTCAGATGGTTTGATAATCAAAGCCTGTCTGAAAAAGCATCAACGCTGAAAACTTCCCACGCAAGTATTATCTTGATCGGGTGTAAGGGTAATTCTCAGCCGCGCACCGGTTGGGCAAGCGCACAGCACCCCTGTTTCGTTGCGCTGATTAAAACATGGTTTGCAATGGGGCGCAAATTTATTTTAGGAATGCCTGTCTGAAAGATAAGCAGTAAAGTGCATCATAAAAAATGCCTGTCTGAAAAAAGCTTTCAGACAGGCATTTGGTTTACATCAGGATAGGATTATTTCTTATCCAATACTTCGCCTTGGGCGCGTTGTTTTTCAATGCTGTTGTTGATGTACCATTGCTGGGCGATGCTCAACAAGTTGTTCACCACATAATACAGCACCAAACCGGCCGGGAAGAAGAAGAACATGGCGGAGAATACCAGCGGCATGATTTTCATCATTTTGGCTTGAATCGGATCGGTAGGCGGTGGGTTCAGGGTAGTTTGGAACCACATGGTGGCGGCCATCAGGATGGGTAGGATAAACCAAGGATCGGGTCGGCTCAAATCGTGTACCCACAAAATCCACGGGGCCTGGCGCAGCTCTACCGAGCTGAAGATTGCCCAATAGAGACCGATGAACACCGGGATTTGCAGCAACATGGGCAAACAGCCGCCCAAGGGGTTGATTTTTTCATCACGGTACATCTGCATCATGGCGGTTTGCAATGCCATACGGTCGTCGCCGTGCTGTTTCTTCAGTGCTTCCAATTTGGGCGCGACGGCACGCATTTTGGCCATGGATTTATAAGAAGCATTGGTCAGCGGGTAGAGAACGGCTTTTACAATGATGGTGAGCAATACAATCGCCCAACCCCAGTTGCCGACAAACCCGTGCAGTTTTTCCATCAGCCAGAAGAGGGCGGTAGCGGGGTAATAGATACGGCCGTAATCTTTAATCAGCTCCAGATTGTCGGCAATGTTGCGGATGCTGTCGGTGCTTTGCGGACCGGCATAGAGGTTGATTTGGGTACTTTGCTTGGTACCGTTTTGGATTTCAGGCAGGGCGACGCGGGTGCCGGCGCTGTAGAGATTGTCTTCGCGGCGTTTTACTTCAATTTGGCAGCTGGTATTGCCGCAGACGCTTTGGCCATTTTTGGGCTGCAAAATCCAGGTCGACATAAAGTAGTGTTGGGTCATACCCACCCAACCGGTATTGGTTTTGCGTTCGTATTCGGTTTGGTCGCGGCCGGTTTCGGCATCTTTATCCAGCTCGGAGAAATCCACTTTTTGGAACTCGCCGGCAGGGGTATAGACTACCGGACCGGTGTAGCTATACATAAAAAAGCCTTCGCCTTCAGGCTTGTTGTGGTCGCGTACCATGCGGTAAGCGGCATCCAGTTTTACCGGTTGGCCGCTTTGATTGGTAACGTCGAAACGCACGTTAATCAGATAGCTGTTTTTGGTGAAAGTATAGATTTTGTCGATTTGCAGACCATTGGCGGCGGGTGCGCTCAGGCGGACTTCCAATTTGTCGCCGTTTAAGGTGTATTCTTTTTGGGCTGCCGTATAGCTGAGGTTTTTAGTCAGGCTCTGGCCGCGATCATCCAATAAATCGGCTTGGGCAATATAAGTATGCGCTTTTTGATCATCGAGCAAGACGAAGTTTTTGTTTTCATCGGTAGCCGCGTTATATTTCAACAAGGTCAGGTGGCGCAAATCACCGGTTTTTTCGTCAATTACGGCTTGAACGGTATCGGTGGTCACTTTTACCGGTACGGTCGCCGTGAGCGCAGCATCGGCTGCCGCCGCTACGGTGTTTTGCTGTTGCTGGCTCTGTTGTGCAGCGGGCTGCGGTTTCGGGGTGGGGAAAATCTGTTCCCAACCGATGAAGATCAGCAGCGTGACGATGCAAAACGTAATCAGGCCTTTAGAGTCCATCTTTGTGTATTCCTAAAAATATAGAGTATTTGGCAAACGTGTAAGGATAACAGATATATAAACGGTTTGCTTGACAGTTTTTCAGACAGGCATGGAAGGGAGATTTAAGGCACCGGATCGTGACCGTGGCCGCCCCACGGATGGCAGCGGGCGATGCGTTTGGCTGCCAGCCAGCCGCCTTTAACGGCGCCATATTTTTGTATGGCTTCCAAAGCATATTGCGAGCAGGTTGGCGTATAACGGCAGCGCGGGGGAATCAGCGGGCTGATGGCATAACGATAAAACTGAATCAGCCCCAGCATCAGTTTGGCGAGCATAGTGTTTAGTTCTTTTTCAGCAGCAGTTGTGCCAGTTGGCGACGAATTTCCGGCGCATCGGCGCGCTCAAAGCGGCGTTTGACCCGCACGATAAAGTCCTGCGGCGGCATTTCTGCCTTGTGGCAACGAAACCAGTCGCGTATCACTCGCTTCATATAATTGCGTTTGTTGGCGCGCTTGGCGGTTTTTTTGCTGACCACCAAGCCCAGCCGTGGATGGCTGAATGGGTTGTGGTGCGAATGCAGAACCTGAAGAAAAGCGGTTTGGCGCTGTTTTCTTAAAGCAAAAACGGAAGAAAAATCTTCCGTTTTTAAGAGTCGGTACTGCTTGCTGAAGCGGTTATCCAAGTGACACCGGCTTATACGGCCAAGCGTTTGCGGCCTTTGGCGCGACGAGCAGCCAATACGGCGCGACCGCCACGGGTTTTAGAGCGAACCAAGAAGCCGTGGGTGCGTTTGCGTTTGGTTACTGAAGGTTGGAAAGTGCGTTTCATGGTGATTCCTAAAAATAAGTTTGAATTTCAAACGCGTAATTACAACTTAATTTCACCGTTTTGTCAATCCTTGCGCGCGTTCGTTGGGTGTAGGGGCGCATGATTTGCTTCAGGCTTGCAACATTCTCGCTATCTGTAGGCGGCTGGGCTGGTTTAAGCTGCCTGCCTCTCTATTCTTATCCGCGGCACTGATGCAGCGCCGGTTGAAATTCGGTATAATCGCAAAATCTTTGCAGAACGCTTTTTTGCTAAAAAGAAAATAGTTTATATTTTATTGATTTTGCTTTGATTTTTTACTTTCCGACCGGATTTTCCTGAATATGACACTCGCTGAATTTTGGCCTTTATGCCTGCTTCGTTTGCAGGCTGAGCTGGCGCCGCAACAGTTTGATACCTGGATTGCGCCCTTAACAGTGGGTGAAGAAAACGGTGTGTGGGTGGTGTACGCCAAAAATCAGTTTGCCAGCAATATGCTGAAAAACCAATTTGCCGCCGCTATCGATGCTGTGCGCGCCGATTTGGCGCCGCAGCAAGCGCCTTTGCAGTTTAAAGCGGGCAAAGGGGTGCATTATGCGGCGGCACCATCAACAACGGCACCGGTGTCGACTAATACGGCAACAAGCGCTGAGCAAGCATCAGGCCTGTCTGAAAAAAAACACGAAGCAGTCGCGCCCAATGCCCGACAAAGTGCCGCCGATATTTTGGCGGAGCGGATGAAATCGCTGCCCGCTAAAGAGAGCGCCGCTGAATCCGTTGAAAAAACAGCCAAACCGGCAAAAAGTAAAAAGCAGGAAGCGGCGGCTGATGAAGAACGGGGGCGTGAGGAGCAGCATTATGCGCAAACCAATCTGTCGCCCGACTATACCTTTGAAACCTTGGTAGAGGGTAAGGGTAACCGCATTGCCGCAGCGGCGGCACAATCTATCGCCGAAAATCCGGGGCAGGGCTATAATCCCTTCTTTTTATACGGCAGCACCGGCTTGGGCAAAACCCATTTGATTCAAGCCATCGGCAATCAGTTGTTGAAAAACAACCCCAAGGCCAAGGTGCGCTATATGCACTCGGACGACTATATCCGCAGCTTTATGAGCGCGGTGCGTACCAACAGCTATGATGTATTTAAGCAGCAGTATAAACAATACGATTTGCTGATTATTGATGACATTCAGTTCATCAAAGGCAAAGACCGTACCATGGAAGAGTTTTTCTATCTATATAACCACTTCCATAATGAGAAAAAACAGCTGATTCTCACCTGCGACGTGTTGCCGACCAAAATCGAAGATATGGACGACCGCCTGAAATCGCGCTTTTCCTGGGGTTTGACCTTAGAGCTTGAACCGCCGGAATTGGAAATGCGGGTGGCGATTTTGCAGAAAAAAGCCGATATTGCCGGCGTAAGCTTGGATGAGCAGGCCGCGTTTTTTATTGCCAAACACATCCGCTCCAATGTGCGCGAATTGGAAGGTGCATTTAAGCGGGTAGAGGCGCGCAGCCGTTTTCTGAAAAAGCCGATTGATATTGATCTGGCGGCCGATGCTTTGCAGGATATTGTCGCCCATGCGCATAAAGTGATTACCGCCGATCTGATTATGGATCAGGTGGCCAAATATTACCGGATTAAAATCAGCGATATACTCGGTGCCAAACGTACCCGCAATATTGCCCGTCCGCGCCAGATGGCGATGAGTCTCACCAAAGAACTCACCAATTTAAGCCTGCCGGCCATCGGCGATGCCTTCGGCGGGCGCGATCACACCACCGTGATGCACGGGGTTAAAAACGTGGCCAAGCTGCGTATTGAAGACCCGGAGCTCGCGCAAGATTATGAAAAACTGTTGATTTTGATTCAAAATTAATTAGCCAAGAGGGTTAAACATGTTGATTTTACAAGCCGAACGAGATGCTTTGCTCAAACCGTTGCAAGCGGTTACCGGTATTGTGGAGCGGCGCCACACGCTGCCGATTCTGTCTAATGTGCTGCTCGAAAATGTACACGGACAAACCAATATTCTGGCTACCGATTTGGAAATCCAAATCAATACTGCCGGCCCGGAAAGTGATGCCGGCGATTTCCGCATCACCACCAACGCCAAAAAACTACAAGACATCTTGCGCGCACTGCCGGATGGTTCGCTGGTGGCGCTGGATTGGGCGCAAAACCGCTTAACCCTGAAAGCCGGTAAATCACGCTTCAATCTGCAAACTTTGCCGGCGGAAGATTTTCCGTTGATGAGCGTGGGCGAAACCGTCGGCCAAGCCTTTTCTCTGCCGCAGGAAGCCTTGAAAAATATGCTGTCGCAAGTGCAATACAGCATGGCGGTGCAGGACATCCGCTATTATCTCAACGGTATGTTGATGCAGACCGAGGGCGACCAATTGCGTTTGGTGGCCACCGACGGTCACCGTTTGGCCTACTCCGGCACCACCATCGATGCCGATTTACCGAAAGCCGAAGTGATTCTGCCGCGCAAAACCGTGTTGGAACTGTTTAAACTGCTGAATCACCCGAGTGAACCGGTGACTGTGGAGTTACTGGAAAACCAAGTGCGTTTCCGCTGCAATGAAACCGTAATCGTGAGCAAAGTGGTGGACGGCAAATTCCCCGATTTCAACCGTGTGATTCCGCTGGATAACGACAAAATTTTCTTGGTTGGCCGTACCCAATTGTTGAGTGCGCTGGAACGTGCTTCGATTCTGGCCAACGAAAAATTCCGTGGTGCTCGGTTGAACTTGAAGCCGGGTGTGTTGAGCGTGGTGTGTAGCAATAACGAGCAGGAAGAAGCGCGCGAAGAATTGGAAATTGCTTATCAAGGCGGCGAACTGGAAATGGGCTTTAACATCGGCTATCTGATGGATGTGCTGCGCAACGTGCATGCCGACGATATGCAGCTGGCTTTTGGCGATGCCAACCGCTCCACGCTGTTTACCATTCCGAATAATCCGAACTTCAAATACATTGTGATGCCGATGCGGATTTAAGGGTTCATCTAATGGATTCAAACAATGCCTGTCTGAAAGCCTGAGTAGGTTTTTTCAGACAGGCATTGTTTGTTTTGAAAAGGATTTTTCTGCTGGATTTTATGTGGCATGTAAATAAAACGGCGATAGGGTAAAGACGGCTAAAATACAGCAGTTTTACCCATGCAAAGTGCTGAAAATTCGGACAAAATCTGATATAATAAACAGCTTATTTTAGGGTGTTTAAAGCCCGATTCCGCGGCCTTAGGGAATGCGGAAAACTTCATCACAAACTGTTTCGAATCTATGCTTGTGCCGGCGATTACCCGGCAAGCGGTTCGGGGCGGGAAAATCATTTATTTTGCTAGAGAAGAGTGTTTTATGACGCAGCAACACGAAGAATACGGCGCCGACAGTATTCAGGTACTTGAAGGCCTGGAAGCGGTGCGCAAGCGCCCGGGAATGTATATCGGTGATACGCAAGACGGCTCGGGTCTCCACCACATGGTGTTCGAGGTGTTGGATAACGCGATTGACGAAGCGTTGGCCGGCCATTGCGACAAAATCACCGTTACCATTCATGCCGATAATTCGGTGAGCGTGCAAGACAACGGCCGCGGTATGCCCACCGGCATCCACCCGAAAGAAGGGCGCTCGGCGGCTGAAGTGATCATGACCATCTTGCATGCGGGCGGTAAGTTCGACAACAACAGCTATAAAATTTCCGGCGGCCTGCACGGCGTGGGTGTGTCGGTGGTGAATGCTTTGTCGGACTGGGTTACCCTTTCTATTCACCGCGACGGCAAAGAATTCTTTGTGAAGTTTATTAACGGCGCGGCGGAAGAGCCTTTGAAAGAAATCGGCGCTTCCGATAAAAAAGGCACCACCGTGCGCTTTTTGGCCAGCGAAAGCACCTTTGGCGAAGTGGAATACAGCTTCGATATTCTGGCCAAGCGCATCCGCGAGTTGTCTTTCCTGAATAATGGTGTCGACATCGAATTGTTCGACCAGCGCGACGGCAAACACGAAAACTTCGCCTTCTCGGGCGGCGTGGCCGGTTTTGTGCAGTATATGAATCGCAAGAAAACCGCGTTGCACGAGAAAATTTTCTACGCTTCCGGCGAGAAAGACGGCATGGACGTGGAAGTGGCGATGCAGTGGAACGACAGCTATCAAGAGTCGGTACAGTGCTTCACCAACAATATTCCGCAGCGCGACGGCGGTACTCACTTAACCGCTTTGCGCCAAGTGATGACCCGCACCATCAACAACTATATCGAAGCCAACGAAGTGGCCAAAAAAGCCAAAGTCGATACCAGCGGCGACGATATGCGCGAAGGTTTGACTTGCGTGTTGTCGGTGAAACTGCCTGACCCGAAATTCTCGTCGCAAACCAAAGATAAACTGGTTTCCAGCGAAATCGGCCCGGTGGTGAACGAAATCATCAACCAAGCCTTGAACGATTTTCTGGAAGAAAATCCGAACGAAGCCAAAATCATTTGCAGCAAAATCGTCGATGCCGCCCGCGCCCGTGAAGCCGCGCGCAAAGCGCGTGAGATTACCCGCCGCAAAGGCGTGATGGACGGCTTGGGTTTGCCCGGCAAACTGGCCGATTGTCAGGAAAAAGATCCCGCTTTATCCGAACTGTATCTGGTGGAGGGCGATTCCGCCGGCGGCTCGGCCAAACAAGGCCGCGATCGTAAATTCCAAGCCATTCTGCCGTTGAAAGGTAAGATTCTCAACGTAGAAAAAGCGCGTTTCGAGAAAATGCTGGCCAGCCAAGAGGTTGCCACCCTGATTACCGCGCTGGGCACCGGCATCGGCAAGGAAGAGTTTAATCCCGATAAACTGCGTTACCACCGCATCATCATCATGACCGATGCCGACGTGGATGGCGCGCACATCCGCACGCTGCTGCTGACTTTCTTCTACCGCCAGATGCCCGAACTGGTTGAGCGCGGCTATATCTATATTGCCCAGCCACCGCTGTACAAAGCCAAGCTCGGTAAGCACGAGCGTTATTTGAAAGACGAAAACGAGAAAGACCAATGGCTGCTTGGCTTGGCCTTGGATAAAGCCCGCATCGTTTCCGACGGCCGCACGCTGGAAGGTGAAGAGCTGGATAAATTGGCCAAACAGTTTATGCTGGCGAAAAATGCCATCGAGCAGGAAAGCCGCATCATTGATGCTTCGGTATTGCAAGCTATGCTGCACACCGGTGTGCTGGATGTTTCCGATGCCGAGCGTACCGATCAGGCGATTGCCGAATTGATGCCGCTGCTGGACGAAAAAGAAGTGGCGCTGGAGCGTTTGGCCGGCAGCGAGGGCGGTTTCTTTATCAAAATCACCCGCAAGCTGCACGGCAATGTGGTGGTGAGCTATATCGACTCTAAATTCCTGAACGGTAAGCATTACCAAACCATCAGTCAAACCGCCGCCCAGCTCAAAGGCGTGGTCGGCAAACAGGCCAAGCTTTACAAAGGCGAGAACGAGTACGATGTAAACGGCTTTGAAGACGCCTTGGAAATCCTGATGAATGCTGCGCAGAAAAACCTGTCCATTCAGCGCTATAAAGGTTTGGGTGAGATGAACCCCGAGCAATTGTGGGAAACCACCATGGATCCGGCGGTGCGCCGTTTGTTGAAGGTGCGGATTGAAGACGCGATTGCCGCGGATGAAGTGTTCGTAACCCTGATGGGCGACGAAGTGGAACCGCGCCGGATGTTTATTGAAAGCAATGCGCTGATTGCCCAGAATATTGATGCTTGATCATTAGTTAAGCTTAAATGCCTGTCTGAAAGATTTTTTCAGACAGGCATTTTGTTTTGAAAGATTGGTTGCACTGGCTTATATGCCTGAGACCTTTGCAAAAATACTTTGAAACCGCTGATTTTCCCTACCGACGTCATTCCCGCGCAGGCGGGAATCCATGTTTGAATTTAACAAACAATTGAATAAAAAAGGTTTTTTAAATATT
>CALFOA010000176.1 GCA_937919795.1 uncultured Neisseria sp. | reverse complement strand
ATTCGTCATACTCGGGCTTGACCCGAGTATCTGGATTTTCAATGGGAATGGGAGATACTCGGGTCAAGCCCGAGTATGACGATACTTATCCCTTTATTTCTTGCAAACGATAAAGATAAGTCACTTCCCTGCTGCGGTAAGCCGCCAGCGCATCATCCGCCTGCTGCGCCTTGGCATGGCGTGGGCGGGTGGCAAGGGTATCGTCCACCTGCAAACCCGCATCGGCGATCCAGCCCGCCAGTTCGCCTTCTTGGCGCAAGCCCAGATGCTCGGCCAAGTCCGACATAATCAGCCAGGCTTCGCCGCCTTCATTTAAATGTTCGCGCACACCGGCCAAAAAGCCCTTGAGCATGGCGCTGGCGGGATCGTACAGCGCCGATTCGATGGCGGACGTCGGCGTAGCGGGCAGCCACGGCGGATTGCAGACGATTAAATCAGCCTTGTCTTGCGGGAACAAATCGGTGTCTGCAAACTCAATCTGCGCGGCTACGCCCAAGCGCTCGGCATTGGCGCGGGCGCAGGCCAAGGCGCGCGGATTGGTATCGGTGGCGGTGATTTCGGCGATGCCGCGGCGGGCAAGCAGCGCGGCCAAGACGCCGGAGCCGGTACCGATATCGAAAGCACACCGCCAAGCGGGCGACAGCGGGGCTTCGGCCAGCAAATCAAGGTATTCGCCGCGCAAAGGTGAAAATACGCCGAACGGCACATGGATATTGCCGTTCAAAGCGGGAATAAACACGCCTTTTTTATGCCATTCGTGCGCGCCGATAAAGCCCAGCAATTGATTGAGCGGCAGCAAAAACGGTTCGCTGTTGGCTTCGCCGTACACATCGGCTAAGGCGGCGGATACTTCGGGGGCGCGCGGCAAATCAAGCTGAAAATCGGGCGCAATTTCTACCGCCAGCATATTAATCAAACGGCTCTGCTGCGCCTGCTGCATACGGTGCAAATGAAACAACTCGGCCGGGCTGAGTGTATCGGCTTTTTTGTTGGGCGCTTTGCGTAACCGCTTTTTCAGTGCGGCCAACACCTGCTTGGCATTATGAAAATCGCCGCGCCATAACACCGCGGTGTGCTCGCGTGCCAGTTTCAGCAGCGCATCGGCGCTGATTTCATCCACCTGCACGATTGCTTTCGGCGGCTTCTGGCGCGCTTCATTGCACCAAGGCGCGCTGCGCTCGCTGCCCTGCTCTGTCCACGTTAATTGGTTGTCCATACTTGTTTGCTTTAGATTGATTGCTTAGAGTTGATGCCTATTTTTTCAGACAGGCATTGCCGGGAGCGCGGGCGGCTCGCCCGCATTTATAGCGAAAAAACTGACAATCACCATATCGTCATACTCGGGCTTGACCCGAGTATCTTGCTTTTCAAGGGAAACGGGAGATGCTCGGGTCAAGCCCGAGCATGACGAAAGTGGCTATTTTTAAGTTCAGCGACAATAGTTATACCAAACGCAATCGCTGCAATTCGGCGGCCAACCGTTCGGCTGCCCAGCCTTCGCTAAGCGCCAGCGTCAACAATGCGGTGGCGGTTTCCAGATTGCATTTACCGCCGCTCACCGCTCCGGCAGCACGCAAGGCGCTGCCTTGGGCGTAAACCGCCGCCACACAACCTTGCGTTGCTTGGCTGATATTGAGCAACAGCCCGCCGCGTGCGGTGTAGCGGCGCACGGCGTCGATAAACTCCGCATCGCTCGGCGCATTACCGTGGCCGTAGCTTTGCAGAATCACCGCACCAGCGCAGGTGTTGCCCAGGCTTTCGGCCAGCGCGGCGCTTGAAAAACCCGGGATTAAGGTGTGGCACAACACTTTGGCCGCGCTATCCGGCCGTTTTACGCTCCACTCGGCAGCAGGTGTAACCAAGTTTTCGGCGATACGGCGCCAGCCTTGAGCAGGCGTCCACTCAGCCAAAGCGCCGAAATGCGGGTTGTCGAAACCGGCGGCGGTTTCGGTGCTCACTTTGCTGCTGCCGATGGCGGGATATTGTTTGCCGTTAAACACAATGCTCACTTGTGCCGTATCGTCGCTTTCCAGCAAGGCCACCGCTGCCGCCAGATTGGGCGGGGCATCGCTGTCGGGCGCGTTAAACGGCAGTTGCGAGCCGGTCAGCACCACCGGTTTGTTCAGGCCTTGCAATGCCAGCGCCAGCAGATTGGCGGTGTAAGCCATCGTGTCGGTGCCGTGCAATACCAGCACTCCGTCGTATTTCGGAATGTTTTCAGCAAGGATGTCCAACCAGTCGCACCAGTTTTGTAGAGTGAGCGCGGAAGAATCAATCAGCGGCTGCATGATGTACCAATGGAAATCGAGTTGGTCGGCATAAGGCTGCAAGGCCTGCCCGGCCAGCGCAGTATCGGGTTGCAAGCCGTTTTCGCTCTCCCGCATACCGATGGTGCCGCCGGTGTAGAGTACAAACATCTGTTTTTTCATGAATCATCAACCTTCCGAAAACTATTAAAGAAGCATCACCATTTTTGGCTTCAATCAACAAAACTCCTACACCGTCCAAAGATAAATTATGCCCAGTAAAATACAGGCACAAATTGAACTTATTCGATAACACAGAAGTGCAAGCTTTGCCCTAGCGTTGCCTTTTTTGCTTTCTTTCTTGATCATATCCAAGATTTCACTCCTAAACGTTAAGTCAGGAGCCAAATCTTCTACCAATTCTTTAGAAAGCTTCCCGTACTTTCTGGTTGTTAGAAAATATACAAAAAAAGTAACATACAAAAATAATTACTTCTAAAAATAGCAACAATATTTTCCAAAATAAACCCCAAAAATCAACCAAACACCAAATAGATAACCTTCTTACGAATTTATATTTTTTTCATATAATCAGTATAATAATGCCGATGAATACTTCCGAACCGCCGCTGCCCTTACTCAACGGCATTAAACCCAGCTATCTACACCTGCCGCACGACAAGCGCTTTCTCGAAAAGCCGCTGTTGGCCTTTTTGTGCGAACGCTTTCCGTTTGTCGGAGAGGCGGGTTGGCGGCAGCGGCTCAACAGCGGCTTTGTGGTCAACCGCCGCGGCGAAACTTTATCCGAGCACACGCCGTTTCTGCCCGGCGAAACGATTTATTACTACCGCGAAACCAGCGGCGCGGAAACGCGTATTCCGTTTGAGGAACGCATTCTGCATATTGATCAGCATCTGATTGTGGTGGATAAACCGCATTTTCTGCCGGTTACCCCCAGCGGCCGTTTTTTGCAGGAAACGCTGCTCACCCGGCTGCGGCTGCGCGCCGATTTGCAGCATTTAAACGTCGCCGACATCAGCCCGCTGCACCGCTTGGATAAAGACACCGCGGGCGTGATCCTGCTGTCGCACAATCCGGCCAGCCGCGGCGTTTACCAACAATTGTTTCAAAGCCGCAGCATCACAAAAAGCTATGAAGCGCTGGCGCCCTCCCGCAGTGATTTGGCCTACCCGCTCACCGTGCGCTCGCGCTTGGTACGCGGCGAGGCATTTTACCTGACTCAACAAGTAGCCGGCGAAGCGAATGCGGAAACCCGGATTGAATTATTGGAAAACCGCGGCGACACCAGCCTTTACCGCCTGCAACCGGTTACCGGCAAAAAACACCAACTGCGCGTACACATGATGGGCTTGGGGATGCCGCTGATCAACGATGCGCTCTATCCGGTGGCGCAGGCTGCCGGTAGCGAAGATTATGATAAGCCGTTGAAATTACTAGCCCGCAGTATTGGTTTTCATGATCCGATCAGCGGGGAATGGCGGGAATTTTTTAGTGAGCAGAGTTTATAAGTAATGGGTTTTCAAAACATAGAATGCCTGTCTGAAAGTTTTTAGCTCCGCAGAAACTCACTTCGTTCTTTTTCAGGCAGGCATTCTAACGGTACAACCAAACAAGCATTACCTCAGCTTAAACCTCTTTAATGCAAGCGTAGCCGCTTGCTTGCGGACGAGCCGTCCGCGCTCCCTGTATGTTGCTTAATCCTGCTTACCCATTTTTTTATTACGCATCAAACACAGCATATCGGCGGCCACGTGCGCGGCGGCGATGGCGGTGATTTCGGCGTTGTCGTAAGCGGGTGCGACTTCTACCACGTCCATGCCGACGATGTTCAAGTTGCCGAGTTTGCGGATGATGCCGAGCGCGGTATGCGAATTGAGGCCGCCCGGTACCGGGGTGCCGGTACCCGGCGCAAACGCGGGGTCGAGGCAGTCGATATCGAAGGTGAGGTACACCGGATTATCGCCGATGATTTCTTCAATCCGCTGCACGGTGGCGTCGATGCCGTTTTCATTTACCCACGGTGCAAACAGCATATTCATGCCCATAAAATCGCTGTTCCAAGTGCGGATACCGACTTGTGCCGAGGTTTTCGGGTCGATTAAACCGTTTTTAATCGCTTTATAAAACATGGTGCCGTGATTGAGCGACTCTTCCGCGTCGTCCGGCCAGGTGTCGCAATGCGCGTCAAAATGCAGCAGGCTCAACGGTTTGCCGTACTTCTCAACGTGCGCCTGCAATAAGGGATAGGTGATGTAGTGGTCACCACCCAAGGTCAGCATTTTGGCGTTTGAGTTATTGATGATATGGCGGGCGTGCTCGACGATGGTTTCGCGTATCGTCCACGGCTGATGGGCGTCGAACCAGCAGTCGCCGTAATCAATCACCGCCAAATCGTCGAACGGATCGAAGCCCCAAGGAAAAAGATTCAATTCGGCCAACTGCACGCTGGCAGCGCGCACCGCAGCAGGGCCGAGCCGCGCACCCGGGCGGAACGTGGTCGCCAAATCCAGCGGCACACCGGAAACCACCACATCAACACCTTCTAAATCACGGGTGTATTTGCGGCGCATAAACGACAAGGCACCGGCATAGGTATTTTCAACGGTACTGCCCATCAGGCCTTCGCGACGGAACGCGCCGTCGCCGTAAGTTTTTTCGCTCACTGTGGTTTTCCTTGTACTTGCGTAAGTAGTAATAAACGGTATTTTACCAGCGCTCAATGCCTGTCTGAAAAGAATATGATTCAAAAATAAAAAAGGTTTTCAGACAGGCATCTGAAAACCTTTTTTATTATTCAAAACAAATCAACTTTCTTTCTCTGCCACTTGTTTCGCCGCTTTGCGGGCGGCACGTTCCGCTTTGCGCTGCGCGCGCAATTCACGCAGTTTCACTCGGTAGAACCGCAAGCGTTGGCGTTTGCGCCACCAGAAATAACCCAACACCACCGCACCAATGCCGATCAAGGCAAATAAGCCGTATTGGAATTGGTGTACTTTTTCCATCAGCCATTCTTGATTGGATGCACCGTAATCACCCAGATACACCCAAATCGGCACCGAAATCAGGGCAGCGAAGCCGTCCATCAACAAAAAACGTAGATAAGAGACTTTACCGCTGATGCCAGCAGTAATAAAAATCGGCGTACGTAAGCCAGGCAGGAAACGGGCGACAAATAATACCCAGTTGCCGTATTTATCAAACTTTTCCTGCACCTGTGCATAGCGCTTAGGTGTCATCACACGGGCAATCGGGCGGAATTTGAGGATTTTATCGCCATAGATTCGGCCGGCAGCAAACATCATGCCGTCACCGGCCAACACGCCGGCCATGCCCACCAGAAACATGATGTGGACATTGGCATAACCCAAACCGGAAATCACGCCGCCGGTCACCAGTGTAACGTCCTCCGGGATGGGTACACCGAAACCGCAGGCAATCAATACCAGAAATACGGCTGCGTAGCCGTATTGAGTAAAAAACGATTCCAAAAGGGCGATAGAAATCATGCAGCCCTATTCCTTTGCGTATGGTTCTGAAGAAAAGCCGGAAAACTCAGCGTTTACCGGCTTGCTGTATTATGGTGCAATTGTAACAGAGAGAAGCAATGCTTTCTCCCTGTTAGCATTTATTTATTATTTTTTTGCTTTTGCTGCTTTTTGTATGGCAGCGGCAATCTTCTCGGCACCGTTACGCGCCCAATCCATCTGCTTGGCTTCCACCATCACACGCACCACCGGCTCGGTACCGGATGCACGCAACACCACACGGCCTTTGCCTTCCAGCTCTTTTTCTACTTCGGCCAAGGCTTCGGCGGAAACGCTCTGCCAATCCTGATCTTTCTGGATGCGCACGTTGATCATGGTTTGCGGATAAGGCTGCCAATCGATTGCCTGAGCCAAATCTTGATTCAGGGTACGCAGTGCGGCCAACACTTGCAGTGCGGAAATGATGCCGTCGCCGGTATTGTGTTTGTCCATGCACAAGATGTGACCGGAAGCTTCGCCTCCCACCAACCAATTGCGCTGATGCAGTTGTTCCAATACGTAGCGGTCGCCCACTTTGGCACGAGCAAAGTCTACGCCTTGCTCTTTCAGCGCAATTTCCATCGCCATATTGGTCATCACGGTGCCAACCACGCCGCCGATTTCAACGCCTTCTTTGGCGCGCGCTTTGGCAATCACGTAAATCAGGCTGTCGCCGTCGTAAACTTTACCATTTTTGTCGACCATCATCAGGCGGTCGCCGTCTCCATCGAGTGCGATACCGTAATCGGCATCGTTTTGCAATACAGCGGCTTGTAGCGCTTTGGTGTGGGTAGCACCGCATTTGTCGTTAATGTTGTAACCGTTGGGATCGTCGCCGATGGTTACCACTTGTGCGCCCAGTTCGTGGAACACTTTAGGGGCAACGTCGTAGCCTGCACCGTTGGCGGTATCAATCACCAGTTTGAAGCCGCGCAAGTCGAGGTTGCTCGGGAATGTGGATTTACAGAACTCGATATAGCGGTCGTCGGCGCCATTGATGCGGCGGGCACGGCCGAGCAAATCGGAAGGACGGGTCTGCATTTCTTGATCCAAGCGGGCTTCGATTTCCAATTCGATTTCGTCGCTCAGTTTCACGCCGCCTTCGGCGAAGAATTTGATGCCATTATCGTAGTAAACATTGTGCGAAGCGGAAATCATCACACCAGCCGACAAACGCAATGCACGAGTCAAATAGGCCACGCCGGGAGTCGGCAGCGGGCCAGTGAGAATCACGTTAACACCGGCGGCGGTAAAACCGGCGGTAAGCGCGGCTTCCAGCATATAGCCGGAAATACGGGTGTCTTTACCGATGATGACGGTGGGGCGCTGATCGTTATCGTGCTGCACCAATACCTGGCCGGCGGCATAGCCGAGTTTCAGAACAAATTCAGGGGTAATCGGAAATTGACCCACTTCACCGCGCACGCCGTCGGTGCCGAAATATTTTTTAGCCATCAGATAAAAACTCCAAGTTTGTTGATGTTATCGCCGCATTTTGGGTTTAAATATCAATGCGGCTGTTATGTATTTTAGAAAGGTAAAGATTATGCTTGATATGCCTGTCTGAAACGTAACAAAATAACTTATAGGCCGCTAATTTTTATAAACGGTCATCATTGAAACTATTTTATGAACGTACTTACCGCATACCTTAAACCGACACCCCCAACACCTGCCATACTTTCAGCGCATCGGCGGTAGGTTTCACATCATGCACCCGAATAATATGACCGCCGCGTGCCACCGCAGCCAAAGCCGCCGCCACGCTGCCGTGTACCCGTTTTTCTGCCTCTGTTTCACCGCTTAATTCGCCTATCATGCGTTTGCGGGATACGCCGATTAACCACGGCACTTCGCTGCTGCGGATGATTTCATCCAAATGCTGCATTAAGTTGATATTGTGCGCCAGATTTTTGCCGAAGCCAAAACCCGGATCCAATACGATACGCTGTTGATCGATGCCTGCCGCTTGGCAAACCGCCAAACGCTGTTTCAGATAGGCCTCTACCTGCTGAGCGACATCGGCATATTGCGGATTATCCTGCATCGTTTGCGGCAAACCCTGCATGTGCATCAGGCAGATTCCGATGCTCGGATACTCAGCCAACAGTTCCACCGCACCTTCGTCCTCCAACGCCTGTACATCGTTAATAATGTCCACCCACCCCGCTTCCAGCGCCTGCTGCATCACTTGGCAGCGGCGGGTATCCAAGCTCACCGGCACCTGCCAGCGCGATAATTCAGCCAATATCGGCGACACCCTCGCCCATTCTTCTTCCGGCGACACTACCGCCGCGCCCGGCCGGGTCGATTCACCGCCGATATCCAGCATATCCGCGCCTTCGGCCAGCAATTGCTCGGCGTGCGCCAGCGTTTGGCTCACCGAACTTGAATAGCGGCCACCGTCGGAAAACGAATCTGGGGTCACGTTTACGATGCCCATGATTTTCGGCATGCTTAAGTCTATGCGGAAACGGCCTGCCTGCCAGATAAGGTTTTGTGTAGTCATTGGTATTTTCAGTGGAATAAGAGAAATCAGCGCAAATCAACCGGCGGCAAAGAACTGATCACCGCATTGGCACCGGCAGCCACTGCCAGCTTACGCAACACTTCCTGCGGCATACCGTTATGCCACAGCAAAGAAATATTGGCCAACACCGGCAGATAGCTCAGTTGGCGCACCCGCGCGATGGCATCGACATCCAGCCGATACTGATGATCGGGCTCAAAGCTCAAGGTACCCGCTTCGCCAAGGATGATGTGGTGGTTGCCTTTCAGCGCGATGTGCTCGGCGGCCACCAGCCAATCGTTAAATAAATGGTGTTTGTCTTTGCACAGCACCAAAGGCGTGTTCAAGCGGCCGACTTCGTCTTGCAAGGCGCGGTTGGACATCAATTCGCCGCCCAAATACAAAATATCGGCTTCCGCCGCCAGCGCCGCCGGAATTTGGCGCACGTCGCGAATGCGCACCAACACCGGTTTGCTTGCCGCATGCGCCGTTTCCAAGTCGACACGCATTTGCTTTTCCTGTTCTTTTTCACTGGCTTGGTTAGCCTGCGCATAAGGACTGGCGGGAACGAAAAAGGGGTCAATATACACTGCATCGCTGCCTGATTGATGCGCCATGCCGTTGGCAATGTTCAACACTTTTTCTCCGCCGAAATCCACACCGCGCACGCGGATAACGCCGTCTTCCGGCTGGGCTTCGCGGCTGATGATGCGCCAGTCGTGCAGCACGCGGATGGCGCGTTCTACCTGCGGCAAGCTTTCCAATTCGTGCGGCAGGAACACCCGCTCGTCGCCCACCGCGCCGATGATGGTGCGCTCTTCTCCCTGCGAAACATGCTCCTGCAAGCCTTTGGCGCGGATTAAACCCACCACATTCGCCACCGCCTCTGCGGTGGCATTTTTCTGCATCACAATAATCATCGGCCTCTCCCGGATCAAACAATTGCGGGAATGTTAGCAATTTTTTAAACAATCCGCCATTTTTCGATACCGCCCGCACGTGTATACTGGCGCCTTGCCGCCAAGCGCCTGTCATAGCGAAAGTACTAAAAAACTGATACGGCGTTATCTCGCCTTAGCTCAAAGAGAACGATTTTGTAAGCCGCTGAAGCGGCAACAGAATC
>CALFOA010000175.1 GCA_937919795.1 uncultured Neisseria sp. | reverse complement strand
AGCAGACGGCTCATCCTTAGCCGGTACTTCCAGCAAGGCTTTCATCGACAAGCGTACGCGGCCGCGGTCGTCTACTTCCAGTGCTTTTACGTTGACGGTTTGGCCAACTTGCAGATAGTCGCTTACGTTTTTCACGCGCTCGTGGGCGATTTGGCTGATGTGTACCAAGCCGTCTTTGCCCGGCATCACCGATACGATGGCGCCGACGTTGTTGTCCAGCAATTTCAATACGTTGCCTTGGTAAACCTTACCCACTTCCACTTCAGCGGTAATCGCTTCGATGCGGCGTTTGGCGGCTTCGCCCGCTTCGCCGGTGATGGCGGCGATGGTGACGGTACCGTCGTCTGCGATATTGATTTCGGTGCCGGTTTCAGCGGTCAGCGCGCGAATGGTTTCGCCGCCTTTGCCGATCACATCACGAATCTTATCGGGGTTGATTTTCATGGTGAACAGGCGCGGAGCGTGTTGCGACAGCTCTTGCGGGCCTTCAACCGATTCTTTCATCTGCGCCAGAATGTGCAAGCGCGCTTCTTTGGCTTGCGCTAAGGCGATTTGCATGATTTCTTTGGTGATACCTTGGATTTTGATGTCCATTTGCAACGCGGTGATGCCGTCGGTGGTACCGGCTACTTTGAAGTCCATATCGCCCAGGTGGTCTTCGTCGCCCAGAATATCGGTTAATACGGCGAATTTGTTGCCTTCCAGAATCAAGCCCATGGCGATACCGGCTACGTGTGCTTTCAGCGGCACACCGGCAGAGAGCAGGCTCAAGCAGCCGCCGCATACGGAAGCCATAGAAGAGGAACCGTTAGATTCGGTGATTTCGGAAACCACGCGCATGGTGTAGCTGAATTCTTCAGCCGAAGGCAATACCGCCACCAGTGCGCGTTTGGCCAAACGGCCGTGGCCGATTTCGCGGCGTTTCGGTGCGCCCATGCGGCCGACTTCGCCGGTAGAATAGGGCGGGAAGTTGTAATGCAGCATAAAGCGGTCGGTGTATTCGCCGCTCAAGGCATCGATGATTTGCT
>CALFOA010000174.1 GCA_937919795.1 uncultured Neisseria sp. | reverse complement strand
CCTCACCGACAGTTTGGATTTGCCCGCTATCGCAAAACTGTGGCAATCGCATCATGCACTAGCCGATAAATTGGAAGCGTTACGAAAAGCGGTGAAGCGGATGCCTTTGCATGATGATTTATCGATTGTGTGTGTTCAAAAATTATGATGCACTATTTTGAAAAACAAATGAATACCAAACCATATATCAAAAGGGGTAAACCATGACCACTTCTTTCATCCAACCGGAAGTCAGAAAGATTCAAGCTATTTTTGCGGAATCAGATTTAAAGATTCCTGATTACCAACGGCCTTATAAATGGCAGCATCATCATGTGTTGCAGTTGCTGCAAGACCTGCAACATCATTATCAGAAACAGCAGGTTTACCGCTTGGGTACGGTGGTGATACACCATCACGAAAATCAGCACAATATTGTGGACGGCCAACAGCGCCTGATTACTTTGTCGTTGCTGTTAGCGCATTTGGAACACAAACCTGCTTTCTTGCAACAAACCTTCTCGCACAGTACCACCTGCCACAACATCCAAAGCAATTATCTGTTTATCCAGCGTTATTTGGAAGAAAGCAATCTCAATAAAACCGCTTTTCGGGATTATATTTTGGGACAGTGTGAGCTGGTGTGGGTGTGCTTGAACAATCTGGAAGAAGCCTTCCAATTTTTTGATTCACAAAACGCTCGAGGCAAACCGCTTGAGCCTTACGACTTGCTGAAAGCCTATCATTTGCGCGAATTGCCGTCCGACCATCCTAAGCTGATGCGCCATGTTGAAAACTGGGAACGGGCGGTAAATGAAGACCCCACCCTGAGGGTTATCATCAGCCAAGTATTGTTCCGCCTGCGCCAATGGCAGCGTTATCGCGATGCCGAGACTTTTCAAAACAGCGATTTGCCGCTGTTTAAAGGGGTGAGCGAGCAGAATGATTACCCGTATTTGCAGGCTCAGCGGGCGGGCATGGCTTTGCATCAGGCCAAAATACTCAATCCCATGCTCTATGATGGCCTCTATACCACACCGCCGTTTCAAGTCAGCCAAACGATTATCAACGGCAATCTGTTCTTTGAATTTGTCGAACACTACCGGCAAAAATATCAGGCCTTATTTGATGAGCGAACCGGTTTACTCAGCCGCATCAAGATTCAAGAGCAAAGCTATCTGCAAGCCTTGAGTTATAACGGCAGTTGGCGTACCGGCGACCGTTATATCCGCAATCTGTTTGAATGCGCCGTGTTGATGTATTACGACAAATTCGGTGAACGCGGTTTAGAAACTGCACTCAAGCGCGCCCTGCATTGGGCATACCGCCTGCGCCTGCAATATACCCGTGTAATATGGGGCAGGATTGAAACCGAAGCGAAAAGCTACAAAGGATTACTGCACTGTATTGCGCTGGCTGAACATCCTGCCGATGTGGCGGCGTTTAGTACAGAAAAAATCAAAGTGGAATACAAAGTAGAAGCACTGCAAAAATTATTGGGGTACGAAAATGTCTAAACATGAACCTATACGAGCACTCGAATTTAATCAATTATTTGATGAGAAAACCCGCTATATCGTACCGATTTATCAGCGTAATTATGAATGGGGTGAGCCGGAAATTACCCAGTTGGTGCGCGATATTGCCGATGCCTGTCTGAAACCGGGCGAACATCATTATTATCTGGGCAGCTTAGTGGTTTATCGTCGCCCAAAAGGGCATTTCGAGGTGATAGACGGGCAACAGCGTTTAACCACCTTAAACATCTTAAAAAGCTGTTTGGCAGGCAAAGATCGGCAGTATCAGGCACAAACACGAACCGTGAATTTGGCTTACGAGCACCGCGATGCCGCGCAGCAGGCATTGGCAAATCCGCAGACCACCCAAGAAGCCGATGCGGCCATTTTGCAGGGTTTCCGCTTGATGCAGGAGGCGCTTAACCATACCTTGGCCGGCGAAGGCAAACCCACCGCCGCAGATTTTATTCAATTTTTAGAACAAAAAGTGCTGATTGTGCGCACCGAAGTGCCCGAACATACCGATTTGAACCACTATTTTGAAATCATGAATACCCGTGGCGAGCAATTGGAAAAACATGAAATTCTAAAAGCACATTTTATGCAGGAACTTAAAGAGGATGAGCAGGCATTGTTTGCGCTTGTTTGGGATGCTTGCTCGGATATGAGCCGCTTTGCGGTTTCAGGCTTTCCTTCAAGTGCCTTGCGTGAAAAGCTGTTTGGTAAGGAGTTGGATCAGATTCCAGTTGATTTTTCAGAGATGCTGACCAAGTACCAACAGCAAAAGGCAGAGGGGCAAGCGACAAATACTCAGCTAAATTTGCCGGGAGAGATTAAGTCAATTCACGATTTGATTAATAGTAGTAATGAAGTCATTGCCAGGCAGCCGTCTGAAAAGAGTAGCCAGGAAGGTAAGCTGGCCTCGATTATCGACTTTCCTAACTTTCTGATGCACATTTTGTTGGCCAGCGGTTTAAACAAAGCTG
>CALFOA010000173.1 GCA_937919795.1 uncultured Neisseria sp. | reverse complement strand
CCCAACCCCCATCAAGCCGCTTCCCAATAATCAATATACAATTGCAGCTCGATATTATTGCGCCATTCATTGGCCACCGGCCGGTACACCGTGCGGATGCGTTCGGGGATGGTTTCGGTACAGCGCCAGAACATCGCTTCAAATTCAAAACCATCTTTTTGCAGCCACACTTTTTTATGCGCCACCCCCATCGGCTGCTGGCGGATCACCGCAAATTCATCGGTAAAACTCGGTGGTGCGAAGCCCTGCCCCCACACCTGCAAAGCCAGCGTCTGCGCGCGTTCCAGCGTGATGTCGGCCGGGGCGAGGCTGCCGTCGGTGATATAGGTTTGCGACAAATCTTCTTCGCACACCAATTCGCGCACGGTTTGCTCGAAGGCGGTCTGAAACGCGGCGAGATTTTCTTCGCGTATGCTCAAGCCCGCCGCCATCGCGTGGCCGCCGAACTTCAAAATCAAATCGGGATGGCGTTTGGCCACCAAATCCAGCGCGTCGCGCAGGTGCAGCTTGGGGATAGAACGGCCGGAGCCGCGCACTTCGCCGTTGTCCGCCGGGGCAAATACAATGGTTGGGCGGTAAAACCGCTCTTTCAGGCGGCTGGCGACGATGCCGACCACGCCTTGATGGAAGTCGTCGCGATAGGCCACCACCGTGGTCTGCCCGCTCGGCAACACTTCGGGAAAACCGTTTAACGCGTCTTGCAGCATCGATTGCTCGATTTCGCGCCGCTCGATGTTCAAATCGTTTAACTGCGCGGCCAGCGCTTCGGCGGTTTCATCGTCATCCGCCAGCAGGCAGGCGATGCCGACCGACATATCGTCCAAACGACCCGCCGCATTGATGCGCGGCCCCAGCGCAAAGCCCATATCGAAAGGCTGCGCCTTGCGCCAGTCGCGTCGCGCCACTTTAAACAAAGCGCGGATGCCCGGCCGCATCTTGCCCGAACGCATCCGCTTCAAGCCTTGCGACACCAGAATGCGGTTGTTGTAGTCCAGCCCCACCACATCGGCCACCGTGCCCAGCGCCACCAAATCCAGCAATTCGCCGAGATTCGGTTCAGGCCTGTCTGAAAACGCCCCGCGCGCGCGCAATTCGGCACGCAGCGCCATCAACACATAAAAAATCACCCCCACCCCGGCCAGGCTTTTGCTGGCAAAACCGCAGCCGTGCTGGTTGGGGTTCACAATCAGGCAATCGGGCACCTGCTCGGCGGGCAGGTGGTGGTCGGTCACAATCACTTCCAAGCCCAAAGCCTGCGCGCGCGCCACCCCGGCCAGGCTGGCGATGCCGTTGTCCACCGTCATCAACACCTGCGCACCTTGGCGGGCGGCCATTTCCGCCAGCTCCGGCGTTAAGCCGTAGCCGTGCTCGAAGCGGTTGGGCACCAGAAAATCCACCACCGCGCCCATGCTCTGCAAACCTTTTACCGCCACCGCGCAAGCCGTGGCGCCGTCGGCATCGTAGTCGGCCACAATCAGAATACGTTCCCGCCGCGCCACCGCATCGGCCAAACGCGCCGCCGCCGCTTCGCAGTCTTTCAGTTCGCCAAACGGAATCAGGCCGGAAAGCTTGTCGGCCAACTGATGCGGCTCGGCCACCGCACGCGCGGCCAGCAAACGCGCCAGCAAAGGGTCGGCACCCGCCGCCATCAGCGTGCGGCAGTCGTCGGGGTTGTAGGATCGGATTTGGATTTTATTAGACATTCGGTTTCTGAGTTTTTTAAAGGTGTGGCGTGGAATAATCGGGGTAATCTTGCGGTAGTTTTTCAGACAGGCATATCGTGTGTTTGCCGCATCAGATTTAAGGTTTTACCGAACCGCTTGCTTGTTGGGTATCGGGTTTGGGTTTTAACACACGTTCAACAAAATAACGTGAAAGTTGTAAGCTTCTATCACTTGGGCATTTAATCGCCAAGCTCCAAGGGGTAGTATGGTTTGCTGTACCCCCAAATTTTGTCTCAAAAGCATAAACTGTTTTTTCTGCCAGCAATTCACCAGTTTTCAAATCCAGCACTTTCAAAGTGGTACCGGCGATCCAAAGTTTTCTTAATTCGGGATCAACATTGTTTTCATAAGTAAACGCATAACGGGCAGGCTGCTTGGGATTGGCTTCTTCATTCAGTGGTTTTCTTCCAATATCCCAACCACCACGATAGCGGATAACCGATTTGCCATCTGGCTGTAACACATCCACATAGCGGTAACGTGGTAGATATTTGTTATGTGGCAACAAATTGCCCTCAACAGCCAATCCTCTCCCTGTACTGAATTGTAAAAAATCATTAATATAATATTCTTCTACTCCATCAGTTGGAAAAGAACCGCTTAATGCCGCCGCATCATCCCACATAGGATCATAGCCATTTTTATTTAAGTATTTCTCCCGCACCCTCAACAGCATAATCCCTTCCACATTGTCCACCGTCCGGTAAATCTTCTCGCCTGCGTTTTGGCACTGCCGGTCAAACACCGCCTTGGCCGCCTGGTAACGCTGCTGGTATTCATCTTCCTTTTTCTTGTCTGCTTTAACCACCTGAAACAGCGGCAGGATAAACAGCGCGGGAACCGCTACCAACACCGCCAGCGCAGCTACCGCTTTCGCCGCTTTGCCAAACGGCAACCATTTCCATACCGCCCACAACGCAAACGCCATCAGCAGCAACATCGGCCCCCAATAGCTCAATAAAATCAGTTTGCCTAAATCGTCGGCAGTAAACATCGGTTTTCCTTGAATGTGTGGTTTTATTATGATGACAGGGGGGGGTGCGGTACGCACGCACGCGTTGTTTGAAGCTTGGGAACCGCGTGCGTGGCTACGCCACACACCTACTATGCCTGTCTGAAAAGTAGGTCGGATACTCGTATCCGACAAGATGCCCAACGCGCTGAAAATGTCGGATTCACTCCGCTGGGAGTGCGGGCGGCTCGCCCGCAGGCAAGCGGTACGCTTGCATCCACGCTTGAAATTCAAATAGCGCTTAGTTTGCCCTACGGGCAAATGCGGGCGAGCCGCCCGCGCTCCCAGCTATGCCTGTCTGAAACGGGCTTGTTCAAC
>CALFOA010000172.1 GCA_937919795.1 uncultured Neisseria sp. | reverse complement strand
CAACGCCGTGGCAGAAATAAAGTTTTTTCGCTATATCGCCGATATTAGGCTAGCCTGAACAAATATCAATCAAAATCAATAATCTGCTTATTAAAACCAAAACGCTTCCATATATTCAATAAACATACAAAAGCGATTGTTTTTTATTGTAAGCATCTTACCATACTCACCACCCTATCATACTGAAAACAATAGTCAAGCCTGTAAAACGGCAAAAACTGTAGCAAACCCGCCGCTTTGCCGTTTGTGATGATTTAAGTGTAAGCAAGTACCGGCACAATGCCTGTCTGAAAGTTTTTAACTGCGCAAAAACTCGCCAGCTGGTTTTCAGACAGGCATTTACAAAAAACAGCTGCCAAGTGACAATGCCCCTACCATTTGCGTAAAGGAGTCATCATGACCGCCCCACTCACCTTCTACACCCACCCGATGTCGCGCGGCCGGGTTGCCCGCTGGATGCTGGAAGAAACCGGCCTGCCTTACGACACCGTATTGCTGGAATACGGCAGCAGCATGAAAGCGCCTGAATATTTGGCGGTCAACCCGATGGGCAAAGTGCCCGCCCTCAAACACGTCGACACCGTGATTACCGAGCAGGCGGCTATTTGCATGTATCTGGCCGACCTCGTACCGGAAAAACAACTCGCTCCGCCGGTCGGCAGTTTTGAGCGCGGCAGCTATTACCGCTGGATTAGCTTTATGGCACCGCTGGAGCAGCTAATGGTGGCCAAAGCCAGCGGCGCTGCGTTGCCCGATGCAAGAATGGCCGGTTTCGGCACCGAAAAAGATTTGCTCGATACGCTGGAAGACACTCTGCAAAACCGCGAATATTTGGCCGGCGACACCTTTACCGCCGCCGATTTACTGGTGGCCGCTTATGTCGGCTGGTATCTGCAATTCAAACTGCTGGAACCGCGAGCGGCTTTCGTCGCTTTTGCCGAACGCCACCAACAACGCCCGGCCGCACTGCGCGCTTATGCGATAGATGATGAATTGTTGGCGCAGCAAGCAGGCGGATAAAATCAGGAGGAAATATCATGACGGTTAAACGCATCGTCGCCAATCTGGCATCTGATCGAATAGAAGAAGCCGCTGTTTTCTATCGGGATATTCTTGATTTAGAATTATTGATGGATCACGGTTGGATACACACTTACGGTAATTCGGAGCTTATGGCCGTGCAAATCAGCATTGCCAATCAAGGCGGTGCAGGTACGCCGGTGCCGGATTTATCGATAGAAGTCGACAACCTAGACGAAATCTATGCCCGTGTACAAGCGGCGCGGATGGAAATTGAATATGATATCGCGGAAGAAGCTTGGGGCGTGCGACGTTTTTTTGTCCGCGATCCTTTGGGGCGCTTGGTGAATATTTTGCAGCATATATAGCAGAATAAATATTCATACAGGCCTGTCTGAAAAAATATCTCACCTCACAATACTATCAAACATAAAGAACACTCCAACATGAACAGCCAAACCCTCACCGCCGGCATCAAAGACGTCGGCGGCATCCCCGTTGCCCGCCTGATTCCGCAAAGCAAACGCCGCACCATCGGCGCTTGGTGTTTTCTCGACCACGCAGGCCCTGCCGAATTTGCCGACGGCTCAAACGGCCTGCAAGTCGGTGCGCATCCGCATACCAATCTGCAAACCTTTACCTGGATGTTGGAAGGTGAAGTATGGCATCAGGATAGTTTGGGTTTCCGCCAATTGATCCGCCCGAAGCAGGTAAATCTGATGACGGCGGGTACCGGCGATGCACGCGGGATTGCCCACACCGAGCAAACCCCTGAAGGCATCAACCGCCTGCACGCCGTTCAATTGTGGATTGCGCTGCCGATGAATCAAGCCATCGAGCCGAATTTCGAGCATTATCCCGAATTGCCGCAATGGAGCGAAAACGGCGTGGATTATGTGCTCACCACCGGCCAATTCGGCGGCCATACCGCGCCAACCACCCAATACAGCCCGCTACTGGGCGTGGATATTCAGTTTAAGGAAACGCAAACCTTAACCATTCCGACGCAAGCGGGTTGGGAATACGGCGCGTTGGTGATTGCCGGTAGTGTTGCCGCCGACGACGGCACCCGCGCCGCTGCCGATGAATTGTTGTTTATCGAGCAGGCAGACGGCAGTTTTACCTTAACTGCCGAAACAGGCAGCCACATCATGCTGCTGGGCGGCGAGCCGCTGCCGCACCCTACCGTTATCTGGTGGAATTTTGTCGCCGACAGCCGCGATGCACTCCGCCGTGCTGTGGACGATTGGAACAACGCCAGCCCGCGTTTCGGCAAAGAAATGGATTTGAAGGGCACCGGATTAACACGCTTGGCAGCGCCGGAAGTGCCA
Organism: uncultured Neisseria sp.; assembly: GCA_937919795.1. Lineage (GTDB taxonomy): Bacteria > Pseudomonadota > Gammaproteobacteria > Burkholderiales > Neisseriaceae > Neisseria. The sequence continues at coordinate 2,244 of CALFOA010000172.1, read as the reverse complement.
CAAGGTTTGAAGAAGTAAGGTCGCGGTACAAAGTTTACGTCATACTCGGGCTTGACCAGAGTATCTGTTTGTTTGTTAGGAGAATAGAGATACTCGGGTCAAGTCCGAGTATGACGGAATGGGTTTAAAACTCAAAATGCCTGTCTGAAACCGTTATATAGCTTTCAGACAGGCATTTCTAACCATTCTATTCCACCGCTTTCCGATGTTTCACACATTCCGCCGCATACTCCACGCCCCAACGGTGCATGGCCTGAATCACCGGCATTAATGTTAAGCCAAACTCAGTGAGCGAATATTCCACCTTCGGTGGCACTTGCGGATACACTTCGCGGTGCACGATGCCGTCTTGCTCCAGCTCGCGCAGTTGCAGGGTAAGCATACGTTGGGTGATGCCGCCGAGCAGGCGTTGCAATTCGTTGAAGCGGCGGGTTTCGGTATTTAAGTGATACAAAATCAATACCTTCCATTTACCGCCGATAATATCGAGGGTGGTCACTACCGGGCAGCAGCTGTCGTGAATATCCTGCTGTTTTTCCATGATGGGCTTTCTTGATTAGATGATAAAATCACAGTATAAAAAATGTGCGTACTTGTATAAAAATAGGTACCCACTATAATACGCCTAACAAAACAAAAAGCCCAGCAAAACATGCAGGGCTACAACCCAGCCTTCAGACAGGCATATCAAGAAAGGAGCGCATCATGCGTATCGCAGAATTAGACCGTATCAACGAACTCGCCCGCAAAGCCAAAAGCGTGGGTTTGAGCGAGGCAGAGTTGGCGGAACGCGCCGCTTTGCGCCAAGCTTATCTGCATCAAGTGTGCGGCCAGATGAAGAATATTTTGTCCACCGTTACCGTAGTCGATCCCGAAGGTAACGATGTCACCCCCGCCAAATTGCGCGAAGCCCAAGCAGGCAATATGCAAGTACATTAAAATAAACCCATTCACCTCAAGAGATTAAAAGGATTTAAAAATGCGCAACATCCGTAAAGTTTATTCTGCCAACAGCCAACACTGGGTGGGCGACGGCTTTCTGGTACAACCGCTGTTTTCCCACATGGGTGCAGACCGCGGCACCGACCCCTTCTTAATGCTGGACTACGCCGCGCCGCGCGAGTTCGCCCCCGGCAGCGTCAATCATCCGCGCGGTGTCGGCCAGCACCCGCACAAAGGTTTTGAAACCGTTACCATCGCTTACCACGGCGAAGTGGCGCACCGCGATTCCGCCGGCGGTGGCGGCGTAATCAAAGAAGGCGACGTGCAATGGATGACCGCCGGCGCGGGCATTATTCACGAAGAGTTTCATTCCGAAGCCTTCAGCCAAAGCGGCGGCCTGTTTGAAATGGTGCAATTGTGGGTGAACCTGCCTGCCAAAGACAAAAACACCCCCGCCCGCTACCAGCACTTGGCGAAAGAAAACATTCCGGTGGTGCAACTGCCCGACAACGCCGGTTATTTGCGCCTGATTGCCGGAACTTGCGAAGGCGTACAAGGTACGGCGGAAACCTTCACCGAAATGAATGTGTGGGATGGGGTGGTGAACGCCGGCAAAGAAGCGGTGTTGAACGTACCCGCCAGCCACAGCCTCTCGATGGTGGTACTGCGCGGCAAGGCCACTTTTAACGGCAAAGACACCGCCGGTGCCGGCCAGTTGGTGCGATTTGAAGACGGCAGCGGCGAAGTAAAGGTTGCCGCTGGCGATGAAGAAGTGAAAATCCTACTGCTCTCCGGCGTGCCGATCGCCGAGCCGGTGGTGGGTTATGGCCCGTTTGTAATGAATACCGAGCAGGAAATCCGCCAAGCGATTCATGATTTTAACAGCGGTAAGTTTGGCCAGATTCATTAAATTGGATACCGTTTAAAAAGCGGAATAACAAATGCCTGTCTGAAAGAAATCTTTCAGACAGGCATTTTGTTTGGCTTATTACCTCAACCCAAATCAGCTATTGCTCGGGAAGCTGAACACCGTACCTTCGCGCACGCCGCTGCTCGGCCAGCGTTGGGTGATGGTTTTGCGTTTGGTGTAGAAGCGTACCGCATCGGGGCCGTAGGCGTGCAAATCACCAAACAGGCTGCGTTTCCAGCCACCGAAGCTGTGATAGGCCACTGGCACCGGCAACGGTACGTTCACGCCCACCATGCCCACTTGAATGTGGGTGGTGAAATAGCGGGCGGCTTCGCCGTCGCGGGTGAAGATGCAGGTGCCGTTGCCGTATTCGTGCGCGTCGAGATCGGAAG
>CALFOA010000171.1 GCA_937919795.1 uncultured Neisseria sp. | reverse complement strand
CAGCGCGGATGCGGAAAAGGCGTTTCAAGCGGCGGCTGAAATTGCGGATTTGTGGCGTAAAAGCGGGGTGTTTGCCGAAGTGGACAGCAGTATCTCGCCCGATTTGGAACAGGTGCGCGGCGATATGCAGCGTTTGGGTTTGGCGGTGCTGCCGCATGAACAGCGGCAGCAGTTGTTTGAAGACCCGCAGCAGTATTTTCAGCAGCGGGCGGAAGCGGCGGTGAACCCGTTTGCCGCGCCGTCGCCTTTGTCGCTGGAACAGGATTGGCTGGGCTTCGGCCGTTTTGTCAGCGCGCGGGCGCAGCCGCAAAGCCGTTTGCAGTGGAACGCCGATAACGGCATGTTGTTCACCGAAGACGAGGCGGGCAAAACCTGGGTATGGTTGCGCGGCAAGCTGCCGCAAACCAATAATATCGCCAACGGCAGCGAGGGTTTGCTGCCGCTGCTGCAACAAAGCCGCGAGCAGGCGGCCAAGGCGGGGGTGGAGACTTTAAGCGCGGGCGGTGCGGTGTATGCGGCGGCTTCCAAAGCGGCGGCCAGCAAAGAAAGCCGTTTGATGAGCGCGGCGGGTTTGCTGCTCACCTTTACCTTGCTGCTGTGGGTGTTCCGCAGCGTGCGGGTGTTTTGGCTGGTGGTGCCGTTGGCGGCGGGCATGCTCACCGGCTTGGCGGCGGCGCTGGCGGTGTTTGGCGAAGTGCATATTCTCACCATTGTGATTGGCACGAGCTTGGTGGGGATGTTGGTGGATTTCCCGCTGCATTGGCTGGCGCCGTCGGTGTTCAGGCCGTCTGAAAATAACCGCGCTTTGACCGACGGCATCGGCTGGCAGGCGGAAGCGGCGATGCGCGAAGTGCGGCCGACCTTTATCATCAGCTTGCTGATTACGGTGGCGGGCTATGCTTTATTGTGGTTCACGCCGCTGCCGGTATTGCGGCAAACCGCGGTGTTTTCCGGCTTTGCCCTGCTGGGCGCGTTTGGTGCCACGCTGCTGTGGCTGCCGCCGCTGTTTGAGCGTTATCAGGCCAAGCCGGTGCCGTTTGGCGGCTGGATGGGGCGGTTGCATCATGTGTCGAACCGCGTCAAAGCGCGCTTGCACCGCCGCGGCTGGTGGATCGTGGGCGCTCTGTTGCTGGTGGTGGGTTTGTGGCGCAGCGATTGGCGCGACGACATCCGCCAATGGGTGAGCATTTCACCGGTGATGCTGGCCGAAGCGCAGCAAATCAACCAACTTTCGGGCAGCGATTTTGGCGGTCAATATTTGGTGGTGGAAGCCGACAGCGAAGACGCGCTATTGCACAAAAACGCCGAAGTAAACCGCGCCTTGCAGCCGTTTATCGCGCAGCAAAAGCTGGCGGGTGTTCAATCGCTCGACCAATTTATCGCGCCGGTGGCCGAACAGCAAAAACTGCAAAACCGCCTGCGCGAGCTGGCCAAACTGCCGGAGGCTTGGCAGCCGATGCGCGAAATCGGTGTGCCGCGTAATACCGTGCGCAATGCCTTGAATCAGGCCGCCGAAGCGCGCCCGCTCACGCTTTCAGACGGCCTCAAACCGATATTGGCCGAAGCCTGGCGGCCGTTGTATCTAGGGCAGGTGGAATCAGGGCGTTATGCTTCGATTATCCGCTTAAACGGTCTGCACGATGCGGCGGCGGTTCAGACAGGCATTAAGAATCTGGCGGGCGTGCATTGGGCGGACAAACGCAGCCATCTGAATGAATTGTTCCACCACACCCGCAATCAGGCCGCTTGGCTGAAGCTCGCTTCGTATGTATTGGCTTGGCTGCTGCTGTGGCGGATGTTTGGCACCAAACGCGGTACTCAAGTGCTGGCGGTGCCGCTGGCGGCGGCAGTGGCCACGGTGGCGGTGTTGGGCTGGCTGGGCGTGCCGATCAGCCTGTTCGCCATGTTCGGCTTGCTGCTGGTGTCGGCCATTGGCGTGGATTATGCGGTGTATGCCGTCGCCGCCAAACACAGCGCCCCCGCCCGCTTAGGCGGTATGCTGCTGGCCGCGCTCACCACCGGCATTTCGTTTGTACTGCTGGGTATGAGCAGCACGCCTGCGGTAGCGGCCTTCGGCTTAACCGTGGCGGTGGGCGTGGTGTTCAACCTATGGCTGGCAGCTTGGTTGTTGGAAAAAGAATAAGCAAGCCGGTTTCAGACAGGCATTGCTGGGAGCGCGGGCGGCTCGCCCGCATTTGCCTACAGGGCAAACAAAATAGTGGGAATATTAAGTATGGCTGGCGTGTCGGCCACTTGATGCAAGCGTACCGCTTGCCTGCGGGCGAGCCGCCCGCGCTCCCAGTCGTATGGTATTAAATGATGTGTTGCTGTTTGTTTAAAGGCAAGATTATTAACTAGAAAGCAAAAACATGAATCATCAATTCGATGTCGCCATTATCGGCGCTGGCCCTTCCGGCGCGGTGGCCGCGGCCTTGCTCAACAAACAGGGTTTTAAAGTCTGCGTGTTGGAAAAACAGCATTTCCCGCGCTTTGTGATTGGCGAGAGCCTGCTGCCGCATTGCATGGAAATGATAGAAGAGGCGGGCTTTTTAGCAGCGGTGCAAGCCGAGCCTTCGTTTCAGTTTAAAAACGGCGCGGCCTTTACTTGGGGCAACCGTTACACCTACTTCGATTTTACCGATAAGTTTTCAGACGGCCCGGGCACCACTTTCCAAGTGCGCCGTGCTTTGTTCGACAAAATTCTGATTGATGAAGCGGCCAAACAAGGCGTGGAAGTGCGCTTCGGCCACGGCGTGACTGCGTTTGACAACAGCGGCGAAGAGGCCTGTCTGAACGTAGAAACCGAACAGGGCGAGCAGTATCAGCTGCACGCTAAATTTGTGTTGGACGCCAGCGGTTACGGCCGCGTGCTGCCGCGCCTGCTCGATTTGGAAACGCCGTCCGACCTGCCGCCGCGTATCGCCCACTTCACCCATATCGACGACAACATCAGCAATCCGAAATTCGACCGCAACAAAATCCTGATCACCACCCACCCCGAGCACCGCGATGTGTGGCTGTGGACGATTCCGTTCGGCGATAACCGCTGTTCCATCGGTGTGGTCGGCACCCCCGATAAGCTGGCGGGCGACTCGGAAACGGTGTTGAAAAAATTCGCGCTGGAATGCCCGATGCTGGCCGAAGTGCTGGAAAATGCGGTGTGGGAAAACGAATTTCCATTCCGCAATATCCAAGGCTATTCGGCCAATGTGAAAGCCTTATACGGCAAACATTTCGCCTTGCTCGGCAATGCTTCCGAGTTTCTCGACCCGGTGTTTTCTTCGGGCGTAACCATCGCCATGCACTCGGCCAAACTGGCGGCCGATTTGCTGGCCAAACAGTTAAACGGCAGCGAGGCCGATTGGCAACATGAGTTTGCCGAACCGCTGATGCAGGGGGTGAATACCTTCCGCACTTATGTAACGGGTTGGTACGATAGCCGTTTTCAAGATGTGATTTACGCCGAAAACCGCAATGCCGATATCAGCCGTATGCTGTCGTCCATTTTGGCGGGCTACGCTTGGGATAGTGAAAATCCTTATGTGGACAAATCCGAGCGCCGCTTAACTGCGCTGGCGGAAACCGTCGGCGCGGCCACACTTCACTAAGAGAGAAACCGATGAAAAAAATCCTTTTACTTTCCGCCGCATTGCTGCTGGCTGCCTGTTCATCGATGCGTTCGTTGCCGGTGCCGGCGGATCTGGCGGTGGTTCAACCCGCCGGTACTACCCGTTGGTTCCAAATCGAAAAACTGCCGGAAACGGGCGACAGCGGCGGTGAAGCGAGTATGCTGGCGGTGGAAAGCAGCGCGGAGAGCCTGCGTTTTGTGCAAACCAATGCCTTGGGCGCGCCGATTGCCCGCCAGCAATTGAGCCGCAACGGTTGGCAAAACGACGGCTTTATCGCGCCGAATGCCGAAGCCCGCCGCCTGTTTGCCGCGTTGCTACCGCTGTTGGCTACGGATAAGGCGCAGCAGATTTACCCCGATTTCAAGCAATCCGAATCGGCGGATCATGCCACGGTGTTTTCTTGGAAAGAGCAGGAAATGTGGCGGGTGCAGCAATCCGAAGGGCGTTATTTGATTTACTTTCCGCAAGGCAGCCGCTGGTTGGTGAAAGAAATCGAATAATTTCAGACAGGCCTGTCTGAAAGCTTATCCAGTTTCGCTATATAATCCAATGTAATCTATTTTGCTACCTTCGGCCCCACCATGAAAACGCCCCTCTACCTCAGCCGCCCGGCGGTCACCAGCGCGCTGGGCGACGGCTTAAGCGCCCATATTAACTATCTGCTTCAGCCGGGCGCCGCCTCGCCGCTCACGGTGTCCGACGCCTTTGTTGCCGGCAAAAGCTTGGCTTTCGGTGCGGTGAATCAAGAGTTGCGCCCGTTTCCCCAAGGCCTGTCTGAAAGTTTTCGCAGCCGCAATAATCAATTGCTGTGGCACGCTTTGGCACAAATTGAAGACGATATTGCCGCAGCCAAACAGCGTTTCGGCGCGGATCGGATTGCGGTGGTGATGGGCACGTCCACCAGTGGCGCCGATGAAAATATTCCTCTGTTCCGCCAAGCTGTTGAGCAGGGAGCGTGGGCGGGCGCGGCCTTTAAGCAGCCACAGCAATTGATGAGCGCCCCGGCTGATTTCGTGGCCGAAGTGTACGGCCTGCACAATCTTTGCTATGGTGTTTCCACCGCCTGCACCTCGGGCGCGCGCGCCTTAATCAGCGCCGCCCGCTTGCTGCGCGCCGGTTTGTGCGATGCAGTAGTGTGCGGCGGGGTGGATACGCTGTCGCCCTTAACCATCAACGGTTTTGCTTCGCTGGAAGTGTTGTCCGGCGGTATTGCCAACCCGTTTTCCACCCACCGCGACGGCATCAATATCGGCGAAGGCGCGGCGGCTTTTCTACTCACCCGCGAAGCAGATTTCGGCGACAGCCTGCCGTTTACCGGCTATGGCGCCAGCAGCGATGCTTATCATATGTCCAGCCCGCGGCCGGACGGCTTGGGCGCAATCGCCGCTTTTCGCGCCGCGCTGCATCATGCCGATGTAGAAGCCGGCGACATCGGCTGGATTAACCTGCACGGCACCGGCACCCGCCACAATGACAGCATGGAAAGCACGGCGGTGGCCGAAGTGTTCGGCAGTGATACACCCTGCACCTCAACCAAACCGTTTACCGGCCACACTTTGGGCGCTGCCGGCGCGGTGGAAGCCGCGCTGTTGTGGGGCATGGTCAGCCGCCGCGACAACCCTGAAGGCCGCCTGCCGCCGCAAGCGTGGGACGGCGTGCGCGACGAATCCCTGCCATCGATACGGCTTACCGATGCCGACAGCCGCTGGCCGGACGGTCGCCGCATCGGTGCCAGCTCGTCTTTCGCGTTTGGCGGGAGTAATGCTGTGCTAATCATTGGTGAATAATAGTCACCCAAATAAAAATGATACCGCGTTGGCTGCGCCTTGTCGTACTAAGTGTACTGTCTTCGGCTTGCCGCCTTGTCTCATTTCTATTTGAGGCGACTATAAACTTAAATGAATTAATATGAACAACCGTCTTATTTGCCCGATTACCAACGTCGCCCCGCTGTTGCCGCACAGCGGGCGCATGGTGCTGCTGGACAGCATCACCGATTACGGCGACCACCACCTTACCGCCACCGCCGCTATCGGCGAAGACCACATCCTACTGCAAAACGGCCACCTGCCCTGTATGCTCGGTATGGAAATTATGGCGCAGGGCATCGCCGCGCTCACCGGCTGCCATGCGGCCAACGCAGGGCAACCGATCCGCCTCGGCTTTCTGCTCGGTACCCGCAAGCTCAATCTGTTTGCCGACTTCATACCGCTGCACACCCGCTTATTGGTGCGGGTACAAGAATCGATGATGGACAGCACCGGCTTCGGCGTGTTCGACTGCTCTTTGCATTGGACCGACGCGCCCGAACACGAACGGCATTTATTGCCTGCCGACGGTTTGTTGATAGAAGCGGCGTTAAATGTTTATAGTCCGCAGGATGAAACGGCAATGCCTGTCTGAAAAATAGGCATTACTTAAAATATTTCAGACAAGCATTCTATATATTATTTGAGGCTGGGAGCGCGGGCGGCTCGCCCGCAGGTAAGCGGAACGCTTACATTAAATGGATGGCTAACGTAAGGCACTAATATACAGTGCTAGTTAGTTTGCCCGAGAGGGAAATGCGGGCGAGCCGCCCGCGCCCCCAGAATGCCTGTCTGAAAGAAAACGTTAAATCTATTTGTTTGATTTAAAATTAAAACAATATTCAGGAACCCCCATGACCCAAACCATCTTAATCACCGGCTCCAACCGCGGCATCGGCAAAGCCATCGCCTTGGCGCTGGCAGCCGACGGCTACGATATCGTCGTGCACTGCCGCAGCCGCCGCGACGAAGCCGAAGCGGTGGCCGAACAAATCCGTGCGCTGGGCAGGCAGGCGCGGGTGTTGCAGTTTGATGTGGCCGACCGTGCACAAAGCCGCGCGGCGCTAAATGCCGATATCGAGCAACACGGCGCGTATTACGGCGTGGTGCTCAACGCAGGCCTCACCCGCGACAACGCCTTTCCGGCTTTTGAAGACGACGACTGGGATTCGGTGTTGCGCACCAATCTCGATGGTTTTTACAATGTACTGCACCCCATCGTGATGCCGATGATACGCCGCCGCCAGCCCGGCAGAATCGTTTGCATGGCGTCCGTTTCCGGACTCACCGGCAACCGCGGTCAGGTAAATTACAGCGCCTCCAAGGCCGGTGTGATTGGTGCGGCCAAAGCGTTAGCGGTGGAGTTGGCCAAACGCAAAATCACGGTGAATTGCGTGGCGCCCGGTTTGATTGACACCGAAATGGTAGACGAACAGGTGCCGGTAGACGAAATCTTAAAAGCCGTCCCCGCCGCGCGCATGGGCACGCCGGAAGAAGTGGCGCATGCGGTGCGTTTTCTGATGGACGAAAAAGCCGCTTACATCACGCGGCAGGTGATTGCGGTGAACGGAGGTTTGTGTTGAAAAGAGTAGTGATTACCGGCGTGGGCGGCATTACCGCCTTCGGCCGCGACTGGACTTCCATTCAGACAGGCTTTGTGCAGGGCAAAAACGCCGTGGTGCACATGGATTGGCAAGATCGTTTCCCCGAACTGGAAGCACAATTGGGCGCGCCGGTTGCCGACTACCAAGCGCCCGAACATTGGACGCGCAAGCAATTGCGCAGCATGGGGCGCGGCACCCAAATGGCGGTAGACGCCGCCGAACAGGCGCTGGCTGATGCCGGATTGCTCGGCGACGAGCGCATCCGCGACGGCCGCATGGGCGTGGCCGCCGGCTCTTCAGTGGGCAGCACCAAAGATGTCGGCGTAATGGGCGATTTGTTGTTGCACGGCAACTCGCGCCAGTTCAACGCCAACACCTACGTGCGCATGATGCCGCACACCGTGGCCGCCAATATCGGCATCTTTTTCGGCCTCACCGGCCGCGTGATCCCCACCTCCAGCGCCTGCTCATCCGGCAGCCAAGGCATAGGCTATGCTTATGAAGCGATTAAATACGGCATGATAGACATGATGCTGGCCGGCGGCAGCGAAGAATTCTGCCCCTCGGAAGTGTATGTGTTCGACTCACTCTACGCCGCCAGCCGCCGCAACGATGCGCCCGAGCTAACCCCACGCCCCTACGACACCTCCCGCGACGGCTTGGTAATCGGCGAAGGTGCCGGTATATTGGTATTGGAAGAGCTGGAACACGCGCGCCGCCGTGGTGCCAAAATCTATGCCGAAATCGTCGGCTATGGCGCCAACAGCGACGGCACCCACATCACCCAACCGCAACAAGAAACCATGCAGCGCTGCATGGAATTGGCGCTGCGCGATGCCGGCATCCGCCCCGAACAAGTCGGCTATGTAAACGGCCACGGCACCGCCACCGAAAAAGGCGACATCGCCGAAACCCAAGCCACCGCCGCCGTATTCGGCCGCGTGCCGCTCAGTTCGCAAAAAAGCTATTTCGGCCACGCCCTAGGCGCTTGCGGCGCGCTGGAATCGTGGTTTTCTATTGAAATGATGAACAGCGGCTGGTTTGCGCCCACCCTCAATCTCGACAACATCGATCCTTTATGCGGCGACGTGGATTACATCCGCGAGCAAGGGCGGGAAATTCACACCGATTATGTGGTCAACAACAACTTCGCCTTCGGTGGCGTGAATACTTCGCTGGTGTTTAAGCGCTGGCAGGAATAAGCTAATTTCGTTGCTCAAAACAATGCCTGTCTGAAAACATCAATAAACGTTTTTCAGACAGGCATCGTTACATTATGCAAAATAATTAGCTAAGGTATGGTTTGTGCTGAAAATTTTCTTTTGTTTACATTGTAAACGGTACGCAACAGAAATAAAGTCGGCTAGAATTCACCTTAATTGTTGCAAACATATTTTAATTTAATCGTCAACATTAAAAAAATAGACGGTTTATCGAATTAGATATTCGGTAAGTTGTACAAATAAACTTCTACC
>CALFOA010000170.1 GCA_937919795.1 uncultured Neisseria sp. | reverse complement strand
GCCCTCCCCCGTGGGGGAGGGCTAGGGAGAGGGCAGTAAGCCAAAGGCTTACCTTAAAAGACTATTCTTTCAGACAGGCCTTAATGTTTCTCAGATGCCTGTCTGAACGCTAAGTCCATTTTGTATAAAGCTTGAAACTGTGCATAACGCTTGCTCAAATCAGCCGTGTGTGTCGCTTCGGGGCGGTACACGCGGTCGATTTCAGGTTTATGACAGACTTCGGCTTCGCTTTTACCGTCGGCCAAGGCAGCCAAACGGGCGGCACCGAGTGCACCGCCGGTGGCGCCGCCTTGGTGGGTAACGATGTCGAATTGCAGAATATCGGCCAACAATTGTGCCCATAAGCTGCTGCGCGCACCGCCGCCGAGTAGCGAAGCTTGTTGGATTTCGGTGCCGCTTTCTTGTAACATGCGCACACCATCGGCGATGCCGAAGCTCACGCCCTCAATCACCGCATAGCCCATCACCGCGCGGTTAGCGCTGTGGCGCAGGCCGTAAAACATTCCGGCGGCGTGTGCATCGTTGTGCGGGGTGCGTTCGCCGGAAAGATAGGGCAGGAAGATGGGCGCAGCGGCTTTGTCTTCCGCACTTAAAGCAGCGATTTCTTCCAGCAATTCCGTTTCGCTTACACCCACTAGCTGGCAATACCAGCTTAAACCGGCGGCAGCGCTGAGCATCACGCTCATTTGATGCCAACGGTTCGGCAGCGAGTGGCAGAAGCAGTGCACGGCGTTTTCAGGGGCGGGGCGGTAGCTGTCGTTCACCACAAACACCACGCCCGATGTACCCAGCGAAATAAAGGCATCACCTGCCTGCACCGCGCCAACACCGACCGCGCTGGCGGCATTGTCGCCACCACCACCGGCCACGATTACGTTTTCATTCAAGCCCCATTGGGTGGCCATTTCGGGCAGCAAAGTGCCGCTGTTTTGGCTGCCTTCAATCAATTCAGGCATGTGTTGACGACTGAGTTGGCAGGCGGCCAATACTTCATCCGACCAATCGCGTTTGGCCACATCCAGCCACAACGTACCGGCCGCATCGGACATTTCCGATACTTTCTTGCCGGTCATCAGCAGGCGGATATAGTCTTTCGGCAGCAATACGGCAGCGGTTTGCGCAAAAATTTCCGGTTCGTGCTTGGCTACCCACAATAATTTGGGCGCAGTAAAACCGGGCATGGCCAGATTGCCGGTGATGGCGTGCAAATCGGGCACGGCAGTTTCCAATTCAGCGCATTCGGCGGCGCTACGGGTATCGTTCCACAAAATAACCGGACGCAATACTTGATCCGCCGCATCGAGCAACACCGCGCCGTGCATCTGGCCGGATAAGCCGATGGCTTTGATTTGTTGCCAATGATGGCCGCTTTTTTCGCGCATCGCCGCCATCAAATCGTTCGTGGCCTGCCACCATTCGGCGGCGCTCTGTTCCGACCAATGCGGCTGCGGGCGTTGAATGCTCAGGGAAACGCCGTGGGTGTGCACGATATTGCCTGCCGCATCAATCAGCAGGGCTTTGATTTCGGAAGTACCATAATCTAGACCGAGGTACATAAGGGAATTCCTTTACTTTTGTTTTTTCAGACAGGCATAGGAATAGCGCAGTAGGCTGGGCTGTTAGCCCAGCAAATACTGTCTATTGTTTGCGACTGCCGGGCTAACAGCCCAGCCTACTGAATTAACCCACCAGCTTGCGAACTTCGGCTACCTGCTCACGCAGCAAAGCCTCAAATTCGGGCTTAGCGGCTAATTCGCCGAACAAAGCCTTATCGGTGGCAAATACATGGATGGGATCGGCAGACTCGTACATCGCGCGAACCGCCGCTTCGTCGAGGATGCCGTCTTGATAAGTAAAGGGAAGTTTGCCCTGATGGCGGCGTTCCATAAACACAAAGAACAACGCGGGCAGTTTGGCGGTGGCTACGGGCAGCGCACCTTGTTTGAAACGCTCAATCAGCGTCGGCTGAATTTGGGCGGGGATTTTAGAGAAACCGTCGGCGGCAACGCGCTGGTTGGTGTCTTTGATGTGCGGATTGGTAAAGCGCTCCAACACCACATCGCGGTATTTGGCCAAATCAATCAAATCGTTGCCGAGGCTGGGGATTACGTCTTCGGTAACATAATCGTGCGCCAGCTTGTAGGCAGTTTCCAGGTTGGTGCTGTCGTGGATATACAGTTCGCCCAGCAGCGTACCCGCCCAAGCAATCGCGGCGTGCGGCACGTTGAGTACGCGGATTTTGGCTTCTTCGTAAGGTACCACCGATTCCACCAATTCCACGCCTACTTTTTCCAGCGCGGGGCGGATATTGTCTTTGAAGTTGTCTTCAATCACCCATTGGATAAAGGTTTCACCCATCACCGGGGCTTTGTCGGCAACGCCGGTAGCCGCTTCGATGCGCGCAGGCAAGTCTTCGGCCGGGCGCGGTACGATGCGGTCAACCATGGTATTCGGCGTGGTGATGTTGGTTTTCATCCATTCGATGATGTCGTTTTGACCGGTTAAGCCGAGGAACTCAACCAAACCGTCGTGGAAACGCTCGCCGTTGTGGCGCACGTTGTCGCAGCAGAGCAGGGTAACTTTGCCGTCGGCAAGCTGCATGCGTTTTTTCAGGATTTTGGCGATGATGCCGTAAATGGTTTGGTTACCGCCGGCCAAATCGGCTTTCAGCGCAGGGTCGTTTTGCACCAGTTTGAAATGGCTGTCGAGGTAATAGCCCGCTTCGGTAACGGTGAAGGCAATTACTTTGGTTTGCTCTTGCGCGCCTTCGTCAATCAGCGGCAGCAAATCGGCTTGCCACGGAATCAGTTTTTTAATCGACTTAATCACTTCATAAGCGCGCTCGCCCTGAGGAGAAACGGTTTCCAGCACATATTCGCCGTTTTGTGCGGTTAAGGCTTCGATGGTGTGCTCGCTGTCGTTGCGGATATTGCCGGCGGCAATTGTCCAGCTATCGTCGCCTTGTTTGATCAATTCGTTGAGATACCACGCCTGGTGGGCGCGGTGGAAACTGCCTAAACCAATGTGTAACCAAGTGTATTTGCTCATGCTAAACCTCGCTTTTGAATAAAATGACAGAAATTGTTTTTATTATTGAAAAATACAAAGGCCGTCGGTAGCCATACGCGTGTGAAAACTTGCAGCGTATAGGAGCCGACAGCGCTTATCCAGCCCATTCTAAGCCAATATATTTTGATAAATCAAAGGTTATGCTTATTTTTAGAAGCTTGATGTCGAATAAAGGATAATTATTGTCGATTTGGAAACAGATGAGCCATGGCTTAGCTATTAATTAAATAGAATAAATCGCTAAAACCAAGAAATTGATTACAAAAATAGATAAGTCCAGCGAACAAGCAAAATAATGCCTGTCTGAATTTTATTTTCAGACAGGCATTATTAGAATAAAGCAGTTAGCTTTAAGAGTTTTCATCCTGCTGTAAACGCATTTCCGCTGCCCGCGCATGGGCGGTGAGCCGCTCACCGTGCGCCAATACGCTGGCGATTTTGCCCAGTTTTTGTGCCCCGGCTTCGGAAACCTGAATCAGGCTGGAGCGTTTTTGGAAATCGTAAGTGCCCAAGGGCGACGAAAAACGGGCGGTACGGCTGGTGGGCAGTACGTGGTTGGGCCCGGCGCAATAATCGCCCAAGCTTTCGCTGGTGTATTGCCCCATAAAAATCGCACCGGCGTGGCGGATTTTTTGCACCCATTGTTCGGCGTTGGCCACCGATAATTCCAAATGTTCGGGCGCGATGTAGTTGGCGATGTCGCAGGCTTCATCCAAATCTTTGGCCAAAATCATCGCGCCGCGGTTGCCGAGCGAGGCTTCGATGATGTCGCGGCGCGGCATTTCTTCAATCAGCTTGTTCATGGAGGCTTGAACTTCATCCAGATATTGCTGTGAAGTACCAATCAAAATGGCTTGGGCGATTTCATCGTGTTCGGCTTGGCTGAACAAATCCATCGCCACCCAATCGGCAGGCGTGCTGCCGTCGGCAATCACCAGAATTTCAGACGGCCCGGCCACCATATCGATGCCGACTACGCCGAACACGCGGCGTTTGGCGGCGGCGACAAAGGCATTGCCGGGGCCGGTGATTTTGTCCACCTGCGGCACAGTTTCGGTGCCGTAAGCCAGTGCCGCCACCGCCTGCGCGCCGCCGACGGTAAACACGCGGGTAACGCCCGCCACAAACGCCGCCGCCAACACAATATCGTTGCGCTCGCCCTTGGGTGTCGGCACCACCATGATGATTTCCGGTACGCCGGCCACATGCGCGGGCATGGCGTTCATGATCACCGAGCTGGGGTAGGCCGCTTTGCCGCCGGGCACATAAATGCCGACACGGTCGAGCGCGGTAATCTGCTGGCCGAGCAGGGTGCCGTCTTCATCGGTGTAGCTCCACGATGCCATTTTTTGGCGTTGGTGGTAGCTTTCTACCCGTTCGGCGGCGGTTTTCAGTGCGCTTTGTACGTTTTGCGGCAAGCGCTCAAACGCGGCCTGTAAATCGGCTTGGCTCAAGGTTAAATCAGAAATGGTTTGCGCGTTAGTGCCGTCGAAACGGTTGGTGTACTCAATTAGCGCCGCATCGCCGCGCTTTTGCACATCGGCGCAGATGTCGGCCACAATTTGATCGATTTTCGGGTCTTGCGCGGTTTCAAACGCCAGCAAAGCTTTGAGCTCGGCTTGGAAATCGGGGGACTGAGTGTTGAGGTGTTTCATGTGCGGTTTCTTCTGAATGAGATTCATTAAAGTAAAAATGTAGCAATCGGGGGCGCCTTGTAGTTACAGGAAATACAACTACATTTGCGATGCAATTATCTTTAACAACACAGCAAGCCCTATCAGAATAGGAATCCATATAGCAAAAAATGCAGGATTTTTTTTGTTGCGGGTGTCTCTAGTAATTTTAACCATGCCTTTTTTAACCATAAGAATGGTTGTAAGCACTATTAGAATACCTAATATACTGAAAATAATAATCTCCATATTTAGGAAATTCCTTTCATAATATATCGGACACTTTTTGTGCGTTGTATGGAGTTCGCTTTCTATCCGAATGTGTGTTAATACACAGTTGTATTGCCGCTGATACGGTTATTGCTGCCATGATCGCGTATCATTTTTTGCGGCGACAGGCGGTAGATGCGGTTGTTTTCTACCGTGTTGCCGTCGGCAAAATCAGCATCGCTGGCGCTGCTGCCGAAGCCATAGCCGGCATCGGCTTGGCAATAATTGCGGTTGCCGTTGCGTGAGCCCAGCCATACTGCGGGCAGGTCGCCTCGGTATTTACGATAGAAAAAGGTGTTGCCGCTGATTTGGTTACCGTTGGGGGCTTGATGGCGGATGGTGCCGCCTTCGCCGCAGTTGCGGTACAGATAAATACCGCCGCGGTTGAGCGAGGAGAAGCGGTTGTTGCTGAATTGGTTGTGTGCCGAGCCGTCGATGGCAATCAGTTCGCGGCTGCTGGTTTGGCTGTCTATGGTGTTGCCGGTAAAGCGGTTATGCGCGCTTTCGGCATCGAGATAGAGCGCCACGCTGCGGCTTTGGCCGCTGATGCGGCTGTTGCTGAGGCTTACGTGGGTAACGCCGGGCGCCAGATACAGCGGCACGCGGCCTTGTCCGATGATGGTGAGTTGATTCAGCCGAATATTGCTGGGAGCGGCGGCTTGCGCGCGCTCGGTGTGGCCGCTTTGTTGCGATGAGGCGCGCAACACGGCACCTTCACCATTGGAGGCCATGCCCATAATGCGTAGCGAACCTTCAATCCGGCAGCGTTGCAGGCTGAGGTTTTCCGGCCGCAGCCATTGTTGCTGCTGTTGCTGCGAGCGGATTTGTACTGCATCTTTGCTGCCGGCTTCGGCCGGGGCGATGGTGCTGCCGTTGCAGTCAAATGTGAGATTGCTGGCGGCTGGGCCGGTAAACAGCAAGCGTTTGCTGATTTGGCTGTTGGCGGGCAGGGTGGTGGAACAGCGTACTTCCACGCTGTCGTTGCTGGGAGTAGCCGGTGCCAGAATGTCGGCCAATTGTTCGCTGCTGCATTGTTGCGCGAAGGCTGTGGTGCTGGCCAAGAGGCCGGCAGTTAAAAAAATGAAACGCATTATGCTTTGCCCTTTCTGTTGCCGGCCTTGGTTTTCTGTTTTTTGCGTACAACAAAACGCCGGTTGATGCGCACTCGCTCGCCGTGGCTGGTTTTTTTGATCTTCAGCCAATCGCGGTAAATGGAGTGAATCAGATCGTGATGGGTGTCGAAACCGTATTCGTTTGGATGGATGTTGGGAGCGAGGTGTTCGATCACATCGTTCAGATTTGCCCAGCCGTCGCTATCGGCAACAGCAGCCACAGCTTGTTGTACGGTGGGTATCAGGGTGGCAAACGTGGTTTTGCCGTTATTTTCAGGCTGGGTTGGGTCTTCTGCAACAGCGGTGGTTTCGATGGTGTCTGTCGGGATTGTGGCCAAATCTTGCTCTTGCTGCAAAACGTGGCTAATGGCATTTTCGATGCGGGTTACGGTTGCCTGAAATAAGGTGTTATCCAATAGCGGCTGGGCGGTGATGCTTTCATCATTTTGCGAAACGGCTTTGTTTTTTTTCGACCGATGTTGCTTGCGTTGGTCGGCCTGCATTTTTTCTAAAAACTTGCGACATTTCTTGCCGCAGCGCTTCCATAAGGTGATATTGGCATCGGGAAACTCGGCGCACAAATCGCGGCAGGCTTTGCGCAGTTTGCTGCGGCGCGACACAATGGCAAGCTGCGATTGCGGCTCGGTTTTCAGCAGTTTGCGCAGGTATTTGACGATGGCGGCGGTTTGCTGTTTTTCCGGCAGGCGCAGCCAATCGGTCTGTTTGCTGTGGCGGCTGTAATGGGCGGCTTGTTTGGCAGCTTTTTTATCGTGTGCCAGCAAATCAATCGGCAGCTTGCCGAATGGCAGTTTATTGAGTTTGCCGGGTTTGTTTTTTAAATCGAGCAAGAGTTTCATCGTATCTTCCTTCGTATTGAGCTGAAGTCGTTTTTATTCTGCATGTTTTATCGCGCCGGCAAAGGCTTCGATAATCGGGTCTAAGCGGGCGAACTTGGTTTTCAGCGCGGCTTTGTTCACTACCAAGCGGCTGGAAATATCGACGATGTGTTCCACCGCTTCTAGATCGTTGGCCTTTAAAGTATTGCCGGTAGACACCAAATCGACAATCGCATCGGATAAGCCCACCAAGGGCGCTAATTCCATTGAGCCGTAGAGCTTAATCAAATCCACGTGTACGCCTTTGGCGGCAAAATGCTCGGCGGCGATGCCGGGGTATTTGCTGGCAATCCGCAGGCGGTGACCGGGTTTGGAGGCGGCGGCGTAATCAAAGCCTTTGCGCACCGCCACCATCATGCGGCATTTGGCGATTTCTAAGTCCAGCGGTTGATACAGCCCCTCGCCGCCGTGTTCGATCAACACATCTTTGCCAGCAATACCGAAATCGGCCGCGCCGTATTGCACATAAGTCGGCACATCGCTGGCGCGCACAATCACCAAGCGGATATCCGGCTGGTTGGTTTCAATAATCAGCTTGCGCGATTTTTCCGGGTCTTCAGCGGGCACGATACCGGCGGCGGCCAACAGTGGCAGCGTTTCTTCAAAAATACGCCCTTTGGAGAGGGCAATGGTGAGGCTGTTGTCAGACATTATATTTTCCGAAGGAAGGCCTGTCTGAACAGTTTTCAGACAGGCATATTCTATAAAAAACTTATTTTAACAAGGTTTTCACATCCGAGGCGATATCCGCCGCGCTTTTGCCGTAAGGCTCGAACACCGCCGCTTTGCCGTTTTTATCTAAAAGATAAATGCCTGCCGAATGATCGACCAGATACACCGTTTCTGATTGCTGCTGCGCCTTGGCCGATACCACGCGGTAAAGTTTTTTCACCGCCTGAATATCCTGGCTGCCGGTGGCGGTTAAGCCGATAAAATCGGGGTTGAACTGGCGGGCGTAGCGGCCGATTAATTCCGGTTTATCCCGCTCAGGATCGACGCTCACAAACACCGCCGCCACTTCTTTAGATTGCTCGCCCAATTGCTTCATCACGTCCATTTTGGTGAGTAGCGTGGTCGGGCAGATGTCCGGGCAATGGGTGTAACCGAACGACAGCAACACCACTTTGCCGTGTAAGCTGCTCATGCTGAAAGGCTTGCCTTCACCGTTGGTTAAGGTGAAATCGCCGCCCAGCGTTTCGCGGCGGATATCGGTACCGCTGAATGGGGCATCTGTTGCTGGTGTTGTTGCAGAAGTTGCGGAAGCTGCAGCCGCTGTTTTTTCAGCCGGTTGGCAGGCGGCGAGCAGGCAAGCTAAAGGCAACAGCCATAAAGGTTTCATCATCATTTTCGGCATCAATCACAAAACAGGTTTTATCTTACCGCTTTTTGTTAACATTGAAAACGAATTGGCGGTTCTGTGGCCAAATAACTGGCTTGATCGCCGCATCGTCCTACTCGAGCTTGCCTTGAGTATCTTGAGTTTACAGGGAATGGGCAGATACTCGGGGCAAGCCCGAGTAGGACGAAGGTGGTTGTTTCTTGGTTTATTCAATTTTTATATTAATTAATATTAATAAATT
>CALFOA010000169.1 GCA_937919795.1 uncultured Neisseria sp. | reverse complement strand
CCAACAATAATCCACAGCAAATAAAAACCACCCAAAATTGTCCACAGTTATCCACTGCCGCAAAATAGTGTTACCCACCCGCTTTCAGACAGGCTATTCTGTTTATTTCAAACAGAAAAAACGATTTATCCACAGCAAGTTTATCCCTTCTTCTTTATCATCTATTTTATAAATAAAAATAAGATAAACTGTTTTAAAAAAGCGCTTTTGCGCAATAAGCAACTTGAGTGAAAACCATAAAAAGGTTTTTGTAGCGTAAATATTGTCGCTACCAAGCCCAATAAGGTAAAGTAGCGATTTTCCGTGTTCCTTCTTTATCTTACCCATACCGTTTCAAAGAAGCGTTTTCACAATCAAATACATACTTTCTGAATAAGGACAGCGAATGAAAGGCGACATCGGCGTTATCGGTTTGGCCGTAATGGGTCAGAACCTGATTCTCAACATGAACGACAAAGGCTTCAAAGTAGTGGCCTACAACCGCACCGTTTCCAAAGTAGACGATTTTCTGGCCGGCCCGGCCAAAGGCACCCAAATCACCGGCGCGCACAGCTTGCAAGAAATGGTAAGCAAACTGGAAAGCCCGCGCATCGTGATGCTGATGGTGCGTGCCGGCAGCGTAGTCGATGATTTTATCGAACAACTGGTACCGCTTTTGGATAAAGGCGACATCATTATCGACGGCGGTAACGCCAACTTCCCCGATTCCACCCGCCGCACCCAATCCTTGGCCGAAAAAGGCATTTTGTTTGTCGGCGCCGGCGTATCCGGCGGCGAAGAAGGCGCGCGCCACGGCCCCTCGATTATGCCCGGCGGCAACGAAGCCGCTTGGCCGCGGGTAAAACCGATTTTGCAGGCGATTGCCGCCAAAACCCCCGAAGGCGAGCCTTGCTGCGACTGGGTTGGCCGCGACGGTGCCGGCCATTTTGTCAAAATGGTGCACAACGGCATCGAATACGGCGATATGCAGCTGATTTGCGAAGCCTATCAGTTTATGAAAGACGGCTTGGGCATGAACCAAGACGAAATGCACCAAACCTTTACAGCCTGGAATCAAACCGAGCTCAACAGCTATCTGATTGAAATCACAGCCGATATCATGGGCTATAAAGATGAAAACGGCGAACCTTTAGTCGAAAAAATCCTCGATACCGCCGGCCAAAAAGGCACCGGCAAATGGACCGGCATCAACGCGCTGGATCTCGGCATCCCGCTCACTCTGATCAGCGAAGCGGTATTTGCCCGCTGCGTTTCCGCCTTTAAAGATCAGCGCGTAGCAGCCAGCAAACTGTTTGGCCACCGCATCGAAAAAATCGAAGGCAATCGCGAACAATGGCTGGAAGCGCTGCGCCAAGCGCTGTTGGCCTCTAAGATTATTTCCTATGCGCAAGGTTTTATGTTGATCCGCGAAGCCAGCGAAGTACATAATTGGCAGCTCAACTACGGCAATACCGCCTTGCTGTGGCGCGAAGGCTGTATCATCCGCAGCGCCTTCCTCGGCAATATCCGCGATGCCTATGAAAATAATCCCGATCTGGTGTTCCTCGGCAGCGACGACTACTTCCGCAACATCCTGCAAAACGCCTTACCGTCATGGCGCAAGGTAGTAGCAAAGTCCGTGGAAGCAGGTCTCCCGATGCCGTGCATGGCCTCCGCCATCACCTTCCTCGACGGCTACACCACCGAGCGCCTGCCCGCCAACTTATTGCAGGCACAGCGCGACTACTTCGGCGCGCACACCTACGAGCGCATCGACCAGCCACGCGGCCAGTTCTTCCACACCAACTGGACCGGCAAGGGCGGCACGACGGCGTCGAGCACGTACAACGTGTAGGCGTCTGTGGGATCGGCGAATAAAAAAGGCGCGGGATTCGCGCCTTTTTTGTGTTCCTCATGCGAACTGGTGTTCGATTAGCCTTCCGCTTCTTCCCAGGCGCGTGAGCGTTCCACGGCCTTCTTCCAGCCCTTGTACTGGCGTTCGCGCGTTTCCGGAGCCATGGTCGGAGTGAATGTGCGGTCGACGTTCCACTTGGCGGCAATTTCCGCCTTGTTTTTCCAGAAACCGACAGCAAGACCGGCCAGGAAAGCTGCGCCCATGGCGGTGGTTTCCGTGACTTTCGGGCGCTCGACCGGGACACCGAGGATGTCCGACTGGAACTGCATGAGGAAGTTGTTGGTCACGGCGCCGCCATCGACCTTGAGGGTTTTCAGGGTGATGCCTGAATCTTCCTGCATGGCTTCCAACACATCCC
>CALFOA010000168.1 GCA_937919795.1 uncultured Neisseria sp. | reverse complement strand
GCGCCATAAAAATCTGCTTCAACAAAGCCTCGCTGCCCGCATCCGCTTCAATATGCCCGGCCAGCACAGCCTCATCATTGGCATACCACAATATGCCGCGCTCAACCGAAGCCGCACCCACGCCGATAACTGTCTGCGCCAAACGCAGCGCCACCAACACCTCATCTTGCGGCAGTTGCAAACCTTGCGTTTGCAGATAATCTTGCACCAATAAAGCCGACATAAACGCTTCTCTTTCTGTGTGACAGGCCGTCTGAAAAACTTCAGACGGCCTTTGATGAATAGCAGTTTAAACTATGGGCGCACGGCTTTCTTTTCAAGCCCGAAGCACCTTTTCATTTAAACCGCCTTTCGGTATAATCAACCGTTTTCCATAAGAAACATGCGGAATAAGAAACATGCGGACGTGGCGAAATTGGTAGACGCACCAGATTTAGGTTCTGGCGCCGAAAGGTGTGAGAGTTCGAGTCTCTCCGTCCGCACCACACTATAAAAATCAGCAGCTTTCGAGCTGCTTTTTTTACGTCTGTTTTCATCCAATAAAGGCAACAAGACCCTTTATTCACAAGGGTTTCAGATAAATCAAGTTATCTTGATGTGTTGAAAGTTTATCCATTAAAGCCCAATGCAAACCACTTGAAGCAACAAAAAATATACGGTATTTTTCACGGTATCGACCAAATACCGTGAAAAAAGTACCGTAAAAATGCCGCTAAACGACCGCCAAATAAAAAACGCAAAGCCATCTGAAAAAACCGTATAAGCTGGCTGACGGGCATAGCCTGCATTTGTTGGTAAAGCCAAACGGCGGCAAATACCGGCGGCTTGATTATGCTTTTGACGGAAAGCGCAAAACGCTGGCAATCGGCACATATCCCACAATCAGTCTTGCAGAAGCCCGTGAAGCCGCCGAAGATGCGCGGCGCATGATTGCCAACGGGCAAAGCCCCAGCGAAGCCAAGCAGGCGGCAAAAGCCGAAAAAGCCGCCGCGCTGGCCAACACTTTTCAGGCAATCGCTGCACAATGGCACACCGCCAACCTGCACCGCTGGAAGCCAAACCACGCCGCTCGTGTGTGGCATTACTTTGAAACCGATGTTTTACCCTTTATCGGTGATATGCCGCTGGACGAAATCAACGTGGCCGCCATCAAAGGGCTGCTAGACCATATCGCGGCACGCGGTTCAATTCCGACTGCCGAGAAAATCAGACAATGGATAGGCGCGGTTTTTGAATTTGCCGCCATGCTGGAACTGACCGACCGCAACCCCGCCCGTGTTTTAAAACAATATTTGCCCAAACCGAAAACGCAGCACATGCCTGCCTTGCCGCGTGAAGAACTGACCGAGTTTTACCGCCGTTTGTTGCCGGCAGATACAGAACAGCAAAACAGAATCGGCGTGATGCTGATAATGCTGGTGTTTCTTCGCAATGGCGAGCTTGTTTAGTCCCTAACTCTTATGGAGTATCATTACCCCCAATTAAAGGAGACTGACTTATGGCAAGCATATTGCATGGTAACGCCAAGACTACGCCTAGAATCAGAAAAGAAATACAAGAGTCTGAAGAGAGCATCGCAGCGTTAGCCAAAAAAATATAACATTAATTTCAAAACCGTTCTCTACTGGAAACACGCAGATTCGGTTGAAGACAAAAAGTCCGGCCCCAAAACCCGCCCCAGCGTGTCGACCGAGCTGGAGCAGCAGGCAATATGCACCGTCCGGCGACACCTGCGGCTGTCATTGGACGAGCTGTATATCATCTTCAAGCCCAATATTCCGAAGCTCAGCCGCTCCAATCTGCACCGCTGCCTGCAATATTACGGATTGTCGCGCCTACCCAAGGATGAATCCGACGGCCAAAAAGGCAAAAAGAAGTTCAAGCAATATCCGGTCGGCTTTGTCCATATCGACATTACCGAGGTGCGCTGTGAAACCGGCAAACTGTACCTGTTTGTCGCCATCGACCGCAAAACCAAATATGTTTATGCGGAACTTCATCAGCGTATGACGCAGAAGGCCGCCGTTTCTTTTCTGCGCAATCTGCAACAAGACTGTGTGTTTAAAATCACCCATATCCTGACGGACAGCGGTGTGCAGTTTACCTACAACTTGCTGAACGAAGCACAACGCCCCGATAAGGAGCATCCGTTTGACGAGCTCTGCCGGCATTTGGGCATTGAGCACCGCACCACGAAACTCCGTCATCCGTGGACGAACGGGCAGGTGGAAATCACCAATAAGATGCTGAAAGAGGCAACGGTCAAACACTTCCATTATGAGCACCCTGATGAGCTTAAACGGCACTTGATGGTGTTTTTGCTGTATTACAACCACCAACGCCCCTTACGGTCGTTGAAGTACAAAACACCTTGGCAGGCTTTGGAAGACTGTTATCATCTGAAGCCTGAGTGGTTTCATGAAAATCTATTCCAGAAGATTGTGGGTCTTAACAAATAAACATATAAAAATAAACAATTATTCCAAGCAAACCCTTGTAATATTCTTCATAAAGCGCCATACTGTTCATTCCAATAAGTAATGAACAACAAAGAAAGGAGCGATTGATGCAACATCGCAGACGCCAAGCTATTTTTCAGGCCGCCAAGCGCGCGTTTAATGCCCGCAAAGCTGCCCACGATGCAGCCGGCAAATCCGCCGCCTCTTAAACAACCGACCCGCCGCCAATCATTGGCGGCATTTTTATGCCCGGCTCGCGCAGAACAATGCAGCTCAAGCGTTTGAAATCCTTTCAGCGGATCAATTTTGATCAC
>CALFOA010000167.1 GCA_937919795.1 uncultured Neisseria sp. | reverse complement strand
GTCCGCCAATTGATGAAACAGGGCGAAGGCTTTACCTGCTCGGGCACGCTGGAAATCCTGCCCGATGGCTTCGGCTTTCTGCGCAGTTCAGATACCTCTTATCTGGCCGGCCCCGACGATATTTACGTTTCGCCCAACCAAATCCGCCGCTTCAATCTACACACCGGCGACACCATCGAAGGCAGCGTGCGCGTACCGAAAGACAATGAACGCTATTTCGCGTTAGTGCGCCTCGATTCGATTAACGGCGACAAGCCGGAAGTGTGCAAACACAAGATTCTGTTTGAAAACCTTACCCCGCTGTTCCCCACCAAACAATTCAAATTAGAGCGCGACATCAAAGCGGAAGAAAACATCACCAGCCGCGCCATTGATTTGGTTTCCCCCATCGGCTTCGGCCAACGCGCCTTGTTGGTTGCCCCGCCGAAAACCGGTAAAACCGTGATGCTGCAAAACATCGCCCACGCCATCACCGCCAATTATCCCGAAGCTGAGTTGATTGTGTTGTTGATTGACGAACGCCCTGAAGAAGTTACCGAGATGACCCGCAGCGTACGCGGCGAAGTGGTGGCTTCTACGTTTGACGAACCGGCCACCCGCCACGTACAAGTTGCCGAAATGGTGATTGAAAAAGCCAAACGCATGGTTGAGCACAAAAAAGACGTAGTCATTCTGCTCGACTCGATTACCCGCCTCGCGCGTGCTTACAACACCGTGGTGCCTGCTTCAGGTAAAATCCTCACCGGCGGCGTGGATGCCAATGCGTTGCACCGCCCGAAACGCTTTTTCGGCGCTGCCCGTAATGTCGAAGAAGGCGGCTCGCTCACCATCATCGCCACCGCTCTGGTCGATACCGGCAGCCGCATGGACGACGTGATTTTTGAAGAGTTTAAAGGCACCGGCAATATGGAACTGCACCTCGACCGCCGCATGGCCGAAAAACGCATGTTCCCCGCCATCAACATCAACCGCTCCGGCACCCGCCGTGAAGAGCTGCTGGTGCCCAACGATCAATTGCAACGGATGTGGCTGCTGCGCAAATTCCTGCATTCAATGGACGATATCGAGGCCACCGAATTTTTGATCGATAAGCTCAAAGATTCCAAAGACAACAATGACTTTTTTGAATTGATGCGCGGTAAGTAAAGCGCAATGCCTGTCTGAAAGCTTTTCAGACAGGCATTTCTTTTTCTGTATACAGGGTAACCCTATGGCAAAAATGAATTGGCAACAGTTGCTCAGCACCACCCGTTTTCGCCCGAAAGACGGCGAAATCCTACCCACCAGCACCCCGTCCACCCAAGAAGGGCAAGACGCACTGCGCACCGATTTTCATATCGACTACGACCGCGTGGCCTTTTCCAGCGCCTTCCGCCGCTTGGGGCGAAAAACCCAAGTGCATCCGTTTGCCGAACACGATCACACCCACAACCGCCTTACCCACAGCGTAGAAGTCGCCAGCGTCGGCCGCAGTTTAGGCAACCGTGTCGGAGTGATGCTGGCCGCCGGTGGTTTTCTGCCGCAGGGCAATACCCCCAGCGACATCGGTGCGGTGGTGCAAGTGGCTTGTTTAGCGCACGATTTGGGCAACCCGCCGTTTGGCCATGTCGGCGAAAACGCATTGCGCGATTGGTTCCGGGACCCGAAAAACGCCCATTACTTAGAAGGCCTGTCTGAAGCCGAGCGCCGTGACGTACAAACCTATGAAGGCAATGCCCACAGCCTGCGCCAATTGGCCAGCATCGAAATGTACCGCAACCGCGGCGGTATGCGCTTGACTGCCGCTACCATCGGCACCTTGCTGAAATACCCGTGGACCACGCTTGATCCGCGCGGTGATAAGAAATTCAATATCTACCAAACCGAATTGCCGTTTATGCGCAGGGTCGCACAAGAACTCGGTCTGCCCGAACTTGCACCCGATGTGTGGGGGCGCCACCCGCTCTCTTACTTGATGGAAGCGGCCGACGACATTTGCTATGCCTTGT
Source organism: uncultured Neisseria sp. (assembly GCA_937919795.1). Taxonomy (GTDB): domain Bacteria; phylum Pseudomonadota; class Gammaproteobacteria; order Burkholderiales; family Neisseriaceae; genus Neisseria. The sequence goes on along the minus strand of CALFOA010000167.1, from coordinate 97 downwards.
TAGACCTAGAAGATGCGGTGGAAATAGGCTTGATTTCCGATTTGCAAGTGGAAGCGATTTTGTCCAAGCTCACGTTTATAGAGTCGACCTGGCAAGC
>CALFOA010000166.1 GCA_937919795.1 uncultured Neisseria sp. | reverse complement strand
GTATTCATTTGGTGACCCTCGCCACCGCTTTTGCCGGTGCTTGGCTGGTGCTGCTCATCGACAATCCGCAGCAAACCCGCCAACGCCTCGCCGCGCTTGTTGCCTTACTCGCCCTGTTCGCCGCCGGTGCCTTGTTGCACCAAACCGATTTCACCCGCCCCGACGGCACCCAAGCCAGCGTGGCGCTGCCGCAGGGTAATATCCCGCAAAACCTGAAATGGGAAGAATCGCAGATTGAAGCCAATATCCGCCGCTACTTTGATTTGGTCGGCCAAAGCCGCGCCGACATCGTGATTCTGCCGGAAACCGCGCTCACCGTGATGCTGCAACAACTGCCGCCCGAAATCATCAATGCCTTTGCCCGCCAAGCCGAAACCAACGGCAGCGCGCTGGCGGTCGGCGTCGCCCGCTTTACCGACGACGGCGAAAACTACGAAAACGCCGTCATCAACCTGAGCGGCTACCAGCCCGCGCAAGGCTACGATATGCCCTATTACGCCAAAGACCATCTGGTGCCGTTTGGCGAATACAAGCCGCTGGCCTTTATCACCGAACCGCTGTATCAGATGATGAATATGCCGCTGGCCGACTTCAAACGCGGCGGCGCCAACCAAACGCCGTTGGCGATGGCCAACCAAAAAATCGCCTTCAATATTTGCTATGAAGACGGCTTTGGCGACGAATTAATCGCCCCGGCCAAACAAGCCAGCCTGCTCGCCAACGCCAGCAACCTCGCTTGGTACGGCCAATCCAACGCCATGTACCAACACCTGCAACAATCGCAAGCCCGCTCGCTGGAACTCGGTCGCTATATGGTGCGCGCCACCAACACCGGCGCCACCGCCATCATTGATCCCAAAGGCCGCATCCGCGAAGCCGCGCCCGCCGACACCACCATGGTGTTAACCGGCAAAATCGAAGGCTACAGCGGCGAAACGCCGTATATGAAGCTTGGCGGCTCCTGGCCATTAATCGGTTTATTGGCCGCATTGGCTGTGTTGTTGTTCGGCTTAGGTCGCCGTAAAAACAAGCCGTAAAACCCGTTTAAATGCCTGTCTGAAAACAGTAAACATACTTTTTCAGACAGGCATTTATAATCTTGATAAAATCACTCAAATATTAAAAACCAATCAGAATTTAAAACATACAAAAATTTACCTATTAAGTGTAGAACCAAACGCAGAATTTGTGTCTAATACAAACATACAGCAGTGTATGGCTGCATATACAGCCCCGCACAATGATGCTAGAATCCATCCGCTGTACCACACATAACAACAAGCAAAACAAACAAGGAAACGACATACAATGAGCATGAATCAAGCCTTTGCATTACCCGTACCGAGCGGTCACGGCAGCTTGGAGCAATACATTCATACCGTTAACAGCATTCCCATGCTTTCCGCCGAAGAAGAATCCAGCTTAGCGGAACGCCAGATTAAAGGCGACCTCGAAGCCGCCAAACAACTGATCCTTTCTCACCTGCGCGTGGTGGTTTCCATCGCCCGCGGCTACGACGGCTACGGCCTCAACCAAGCCGACCTGATTCAGGAAGGCAATATCGGCCTGATGAAAGCAGTAAAACGCTACGAACCCAACCGCGGCGCCCGCCTGTTTTCCTTTGCCGTGCACTGGATCAAAGCCGAAATCCACGAATTCATCCTGCGCAACTGGCGCTTGGTGCGTGTCGCCACCACCAAACCGCAACGCAAACTGTTTTTCAACCTGCGCAGCATGCGCAAAAGCCTCTCCGCCCTTTCCCCGAAAGAAGCGCAGGCAATTGCCGACGATTTGGGCGTAAAACTTTCCGAAGTAATGGAAATGGAACAGCGCATGACCGGCCGCGACATCGGCATCCTCGCCGACAACAGCGACGATGAAGACAGCTACGCACCAATCGACTGGCTGGCCGACAACGACAACGAGCCAACCCGCCAAATCGAAATGAAAGCCAGCCAAACCCTGCAAACCGAAGGCCTGCAAAACGCCCTCGCCAAGCTGGACGACCGCAGCCGCCGCATCGTGGAAACCCGCTGGCTGCAAGACGACGGCGGTTTAACCCTGCACGAGCTGGCCGCCGAATACGGCGTATCCGCCGAACGCATCCGCCAGATTGAAGCCAAAGCGATGCAGAAACTGCGCGGTTTTCTGGCTGAAGACGGCCAGCATGAATTAGCGGTTTAAGATGGTTTAAACAGTAAAAATGCCTGTCTGAAAGATTTTTCAGACAGGCATTTGCTTATAATAAAACAACACTTCACCCACAAAGGAGACCTAAAGCCATGATGACGAAACGCAAACTTCTTTTAAGCGCTCTGGCCATGCTTTCCATTACCGGGCTGGCTGCCTGTCACCCGGCCGCAACAGATAAAAACTTTGCTGCGGTGATACACGAAGCTAAAACCAATTATGTGGGCGACAATTCTAAAGTCATCGCCATTGTATCTAACCTCACTTACCCGCACGGCGCTAAATTCAACAGCATTGAAATCCACTCCGCCCAAGAGCCTTATGGTTTAGATGTTTATCTCAAAACCGAAGGCGGCAGCCCCACCGCCGATGATTTATTCAAAAATGCAGCCGTTACCTTCTCTTTAATCGGTAATCTAAGCCAATTAAATTATCTGGACGCCGATAATCGCCGCCCCTTAGCCTCTTTCAACCGAGTCAACATCCAAGAACGCTTGAAAGCCAGCCAGGAAAACAGTTTGGAAAAGATTGCCAACAGCCCGGAAAGCATCAAAAGCTATCTCGAACAGTAAGTTCGTAGCTTGGCTCAGCCTACATTACCTAATCTGAGACCTTTGCAAAAAAGTTTTAAACGCTTAGATTACCTTACTGACGTCATTCCCGCGCAGGCGGAAATCCATGCCAAACCCTCACAAGCAATTGATTAAAAATAGTTTCTTAAAATCTAAGCTGGATTCCCGCCTGCGCGGGAATGACGTCA
>CALFOA010000165.1 GCA_937919795.1 uncultured Neisseria sp. | reverse complement strand
GGCGGTTTTTGATAACCGCCTTGAGACCAACTTGATAGTGGAATCAATAAACAGCTGATACAAGGCGAGCCAACGCGGTAGCAGTTGTTTAGTGATTTCACTATATTAAGCAAACCAAGCCTGGCATAACAACATCCCGCCCAAATACAGCATCATCAATGCAATCAGGCTGTCGAGCAGTTGCCATACCTGCTCACGCCTAAATAAAGGCAGCAGCAGGCGGGCGCCGTAGCCCAGCAGTGAAAACCATAAGCCGGAAGCCAGTATTACGCCGATCAAATATTGCCATTTGCCGCTGTAATCAAAATGGGTAGCCGCGCCGCCAATCAGCATCACGGTATCGATATATACATGCGGATTGAGTAGGGTGAGCGCGAGGGTAGTCGCTGCGGCTTTACCGGCGCTCATCGCAGGCGCATCGGGTTGCGAGGCTTCTAAATGACCGCCGCCCAACCAAGCGCGGCGGGCGCTTTTGGCAGCATAGCCCAACAGAAACAGGCCACCTGCTAAGGCCAATAAACGCGAAGCGGTAGGATGGTCGGCAAACAACCGGCTCAAACCGAACACGCCGGCGCTGCTGAGCAGGCAGTCGCACAGCCAGCAAATAAAAATCACCACGCCAACGTGTTGCCGCAACAGGCCTTGGCGCAACACAAAAGCATTTTGTGCACCAATGGCGACAATCAGCGCCATCATCAGGCTGAAACCGGAGAAAAACGGATACATGGTGGAAACTCTTGCTGGTAGGGATGGAAAATGCTGCGTATTATGTCGGCAGCTTGAGCATCGGACAAACAGTTTAAAAAAATTTCAGGGTGCTTAAATTTTTTAGCTTCGCAGAAACTTTCAGACAGGCATTTTAGACAGGTTAATATGTGGGACAGCAAACAATTGGATGCGTTGGCGGCAGTAGCCGCGCAAGGCAGTTTTGAACAGGCGGCGGAAAAGCTGGGCTTAACCGCGTCGGCGGTGTCGCAGCGGATACGCGCGTTGGAAGAGGAAACCGGCTTTCCGCTGATTACCCGAACTCGCCCGTGTCGGCCGACCGTTCAGGGGCAGAAATTATTGCGCTATATCCGCAGCTTGGAATGGCTGGAGCGCGAAACGCGCAACGAGTTGGAGCAAACCGACCGCCCCTATATCTGGCCGATTGCCACCAATCACGATTCTTTGGAAAGCTGGCTGTTGCCCGCGCTCTCTGAAGTGGCGAAAAGCGAAAACCTGCTGCCCGATATTCAGGCCGATAATGAAGAGCATACCCATAAATGGATGAACGAAGGCCGCGTAATGGCGGCGGTGAGCACCCGTAAGCAGACTTTGGCCGGTTGCGAAGTGTACCCGCTCGGTTCTCTCGAATACCGACTGATGGCCGCGCCTTCGCTGGTGGCGCGCTATTTTGCCGACGGCATTGATCAAAACAGCTTGAAGCAGGCACCTTTATTGGTGTTCGATCGCAAAGACAATATGCAGGCCGAATTTTTGCGCCAACATTTCGGCATCAACGCCGCCCGTTGTCATACGGTATATATTCCCGCTTCCGCGCCGTTTTATCAGGCCGCCCGACTGGGGCTGGGCTACGGCATGATACCGGATTGGCAGAGTGCTCCCTCGCTGGCGCAAGGCGAAATGGTGGATTTGTGCCCCGGCCAAAGCATGAATCTGGATCTTTATTGGCATTGCTGGCCGGCCGCCTCGCCGCGGTTGGCGTCGCTTAACCGGAAATTGGTGGCAGCGGCGCGTGGTTTATTAAAGCAACAATAAAGAAAATGCCTGTCTGAAATATTTTTCAGACAAGCATAAAACGGAGTGAAACCTTAAAACAGCTTGCGACTAATTTTATCAATATAACGGCATAAACCCAAGCGGCGGGATAAACGGATGCAATTGGGTAACAACGGCGAAGCAAACAGGGTAGAAACGGCCAGCGCCAAAGTAAGCACCAAGGCAGGTGTTTGCTGTAACACATCAAACTTAAACCATTGCCATGAAATATAAGAAATCAGATAAGTGAACAGACTGATATAAATTAAGCCGACTGCCAGCAAAAGAGCGGCGGACAGGGGGAAAAATCTCATATCGGTCTCCGTGGGTTATCAATGGCCAAATCATAATTTATCTATCTATCAATTTGTTTTCAGGCTTGTTTAAATTGAGTAAAAAGAGTGAATTAAACCGTTTGTCGTTAATTTAAACGAATGGATGGAGCCGCAATTTTGGGTACGATTCAGGGGAGTTAGATGATGATGGTTTTATATCGCTTGCTGGATGCCGATTTCTTCCTAAGCCCCTTATTTATAAAGAAAATGCCTGTCTGAAAGACATATCAAGAATGTTTTAACTTCGCAGAAACTCGCAAGCTCGTTTTCAGACAGGCATTTTGATTATCATGCTATTAGAAACGTCGTTTCAAATGACAAGCCTGCATAATGTTCACTGCCAATTCTTCCACCGATTGATTGGTGGTGTTGGCAAACGGAATATTGTGGCGACGGAACATTTCCATCGCCTCGGCTACTTCGTTTTTACAGGTTGAGAGTTTGGAATAAGTGGAATCCGGGCGGCGTTCTTGGCGGATTTCCTGTAAGCGATCGGGTTGGATGGTTAAGCCGTACAGCTTTTGGCGATAGGGCTTCACCATGCGCGGTAGGTCGGACGATTCCAAATCATCGGGGGTGAGCGGATAGTTGGCGGCGCGGATGCCGTATTGTAGTGCCAAGTAGAGGCAGGTCGGCGTTTTACCGCTGCGGGAAACACCCATCAGAATCACATCGGCATTTTTCAAATCTTTGTCGCTGATGCCGTCATCATGGTTAAGCGAGAAATTCACCGCATCAATACGCGCTTCATAACGATGTATATCGGCCATGCTGTGGTGCTTGCCTACCGAATTGCGGGCGGGTACACCCAGCTCGGTTTCCAATTTGCTGAGGAAAGCATCGAAAAAGCTCAGGTGCAGGCCGGAGCTACTTTTAACGATTTCACGAATCTGTGGGTCGATAATACTGCTGAATACCAACGGGCGGGCGGCAGATTGCTCGGCAGTGGTTTCAATGATGTGTACCATCACTTTCGCTTTTTCCACCGTGTCGACAAAAGGATAAGTGGTACGCTTGAATTGAATGCCTTCAAACTGCTCAAGTAGGGCTTCACCCATACTCTCGGAAGTTATGGAGAGTGTAGTGGAAATCCTGATCGTGAAAATACGAAAGCATACACTCTCGTCGTTCTTGAGAGTCTTCTCGCGAGTACAGCACCTAAAAAAATACTGCTTATCGCAGGGGCAATCGCAAATTTCACCCATATAGACAAAACCTTTCTTGGGATTATTGATGCTCT
>CALFOA010000164.1 GCA_937919795.1 uncultured Neisseria sp. | reverse complement strand
TCAGCCAACTCATCTCTCTGTTGCACGGTTTATTTTGTGCAGAATAACCACCCACAAAGCCATATATAATCTGTTTTTTGTCGCAATCTGCCCCGCAGAAACAAAAATCTTAAATGCCTGTCTGAAAAAGATAGTGAAAAGATCAATAACGGCCACTAGCATTCACCATCAGGCCGTCTATCCCCCCGCAAAGGCTAGCTATGCGAAGCATCAAAAACATCCTCGCCCTCAGCGCCAAAGAATTGCGCAGCCTGTTTAGCGACACCGTGTTGGTGGTGCTGATTGTGTTTGCCTTCACCGCGCTGGTGCATTCCGCCGCCACCGGCATCAACAACGATGTGAACAATGCTTCGGTGGGCGTGATTGATGCCGACCAATCGGTGTTGAGCCACCGCATTCTCGATGCCTTGCAGCAGCCGCATTTTCAAAAGCCGGTACCCGTGCAACGCGAAGAGGTGGAGGAACTGTTGGATAAGGGCAAGCTGATGTTTGTGCTCGAATTTCCGCCTAATTTCCAGCGCGATGTTGAAATGGGGCGCGAGCCTAAAGTGCAGCTGCTCACCGATGCCACCAATATGGCGCAGGCCGGTTTGGGGCAGTCGTATATCGGGCATATTTTTCAAAACGAGCTGGTGGATTTTCTCAAGCAGAAGGATTTAATCGACGAGATGACACCAGTGAAATCGGTGGCTACGCTGGTGTTCAACCCCAACGCCACCGATATGTGGCCGGCGGCGGTGATGGAAGTGGACAATATGATTACCATGATCCCGCTGGTGCTGGTGGGCGCGGCGGTGATTCGCGAACGCGAGCGCGGCACGATTGAGCATTTGCTGGTGATGCCGGTGAATTCGGCGGAAATCGTGTTGGCAAAGATTATTGCCAACGGCTTGGTGATCTGCACCATCGCCCTGTTGTCGATGCATTTTATGGTCGGCGGCCTGCTGCAAGTGCCATTGCTCGGCTCGCTGACCCTGTTTGCGCTGGGCGCGGGCTTATTTATGTTTTCCATCGCCTCGCTGGCGGTGATGCTGGCCACGCTGGCACCCACCATGCCGCAATACAGCCTGTTGATGATGCCGGTGTACATCATCGCGCTGATGTTTTCCGGCTCATCGTCGCCACGCAGCAATATGCCGGAAACCGCGCAATGGATCAGCGAATACTGGCCGACCACCCAGTTTATGACCTTCGCACAAAACATCTTACTGCGCGGCGCGGGCTTTGAAGTGGTGTGGCCGCAAATGGTAGCGATGATCATCAGCGGCGCGCTGTTTTTGGGCTTTGCACTGTTTCGGTTTAGAAAGATGTTGGAACAGCAGGGGTAGGCCAAAACGGTTAGCAGCCGGATATGCTGCTGAATATCCGGCTGCTAACCACTAAAACAATAACTAATCTTAAGCCGCGTTGCGCTTGCTATCCAGCGACCACTTGCCGCCGCCGGCCACTGAGAAATACAGGAACACAAAGCTGAACAAAGCCGCCGCTTCACCGCGGTTTAAGAACGGTGCCGCCACATTGCCGTTGGGAATCGCATGGCCGACAAAGTAAGCCACCGCCATCATGCCAGATAAGATAAACGCCACCGGGCGAGTGAATAAACCCAGCAACAGCAAGATGCCGCCGACGATTTCGAGAATACCGGCCACACCGTAGAGCGACATAATTTGCAGGCCGTCAAACGCGGGGGAATGTGGAATACCGAAAATTTTGGCGGTACCGTGCAGGGTAAACATATAAGCGACGGCGATTCGCATAATCCCCAGTACCGTGGGTTGTAAGTCCGCTGGTTTGAATGAATTCATTTTAAAGTCCTTGTTTTATATTGATGTGTGGTGAAATAAGAGCCGTATTGTACGCAGGAAGATTAATATCGTTAATCAAATAAAACAAACTTATTTATAAG
>CALFOA010000163.1 GCA_937919795.1 uncultured Neisseria sp. | reverse complement strand
GCTATCAGGAAAATCGATAGCCTGCATCAAAAAATAAAATTAGTCAAAGTTTTGGACGGCCTATTTAATGGCGGCATCGCATAAAAGTAGTGCGGTGTAACTTAAGAAGAAGAGAAGGTGAATATTATGGATAAACAAACGGCACGTAAGGTGCTGGAAAATCCTGAATTCCAAAAAATGGAACGGCAAAAGTCAATGCTGGGTTGGGGTTTTTCAGCCATTATTTTGATTATGTATTTCAGTTTTATCTGGATTATCGGTAGTAACCCCGATTTGCTACGAACCCCCGTTTCTGCTAACGGTATTACGACATGGGGTATTTATGTTGGTATTTTTGTCATCGTATTCTCTTTTGTTACCACCGGGATTTATGTTTCGATTGCCAACGGTAAGTTTGAAAAGATGACCCAAGATGTCGTGAAAAGTGTGCGGGGAGAGAAATAATGAAACTACGCAATTCTTTGATGTTTGCTGCGATGTCGTTGATGGCATCAGGCGGGGTTTGGGCTGATGCGCTCACCGGCGATGTGGAAAAACAACCATTGAATATCGCAGCGATTGTGATGTTCTTTATCTTTGTCGGCTTTACCTTGGGAATTACCGTTTGGGCATCCAAGCAGAATAAGTCCACCAAAGATTACTACACTGCCGGCGGCGGTATTTCCGGTTTTCAAAACGGCTTGGCGATTGCGGGCGACTATATGTCGGCAGCGTCGTTCTTGGGTATTTCTGCGATGGTGTTCACCAGCGGCTACGACGGCCTGATTTATTCCACCGGCTTCTTGGTGGGTTGGCCGATTGTATTGTTCCTGGTGGCCGAGCGTTTGCGTAACTTGGGTAAATTTACCTTCTCCGATGTGGCGGCTTACCGTTTGGGGCAAACTCCGGTTCGCTTGTTTGCTGCTTCCGGTGCGATTTTGGTGGTGATTTTCTACCTGATTGCGCAAATGGTAGGCGCAGGTAAGCTGATTGAATTGCTGTTTGGTTTGGACTACATTTATGCAGTGATTCTGGTAGGCGTGTTGATGGTTTGCTACGTGTTGTTCGGCGGTATGTTGGCGACTACTTGGGTACAAATCATCAAAGCGGTGATGCTGCTTTCCGGCGCGACTTTTATGTCGTTCATGATTCTGAAACACGCCGGTTTCAGCTTTGAAACCATGTTCAAACAAGCCACCGATATTCATGAAAAAGGTACCCACATCTTAGGCCCGGGCCCGTTGGTGAAAAACCCGATTGATGCGATTTCGCTGGGTATGGCACTGATGTTCGGTACTGCTGGTTTGCCGCATATTCTGATGCGTTTCTTTACCGTACCGGATGCCAAGGAAGCACGTAAATCGGTATTTGTGGCCACCGGCTTGATCGGTTACTTCTACCTGTTGACCTTTATCATCGGTTTCGGCGCGATCATCTTTGTGACCAAAGACAATCCGCACTTCTTCCATCAGGTGATGAAAGAGGGTAAAAGCGTTTACGAGCTGATCGGCGGTAACAACATGGCGGCGATCCACTTGTCTGAAGCATTGGGCGGTAACTTGTTCTTGGGCTTTATCTCTGCCGTTGCCTTTGCCACCATTCTGGCGGTGGTAGCCGGTTTGGCTCTGTCGGGTGCTTCTGCGGTTAGCCATGATATTTATGCTTCGGTTATCCGCAAAGGCCAAGCCACTCAGCAGGAAGAAATGCGCGTATCTAAGATGACTACTCTGGCGTTGGGCGTACTGTCTATCATCTTTGGTGTGATGTTTGAAAGCCAAAACGTGGCCTTCATGGTGGGCTTGGCATTCGCGATTGCTGCTTCGGCCAACTTCCCGGTGCTGATGCTTTCGATGTTCTGGAAAAATTTGACCACTCGCGGCGCGGTTGCCGGCGGTTTCACCGGCCTGATTCTGGCATTGGTTCTGATTGTGTTGGGCCCGACCGTATGGGTAAGCGTATTGCACCACGAGAAAGCCATCTTCCCGTATGGCAACCCGGCGATTTTCAGTATTCCGGCTGCGTTTATCGTGGGTTGGTTGGTGTCTATCTTGGATAACTCAGAGCAAGCGAAAAAAGACCGTGAAGGTTTCGAGTCTCAATATGTACGCTCAATGACCGGTATCGGTGCCGCAGATGCTTCTGATCACTAATACTTGAGTTTGAGTGAGATCGGAAGAGCACACGTCTGAACTCCAGTCACACTTGATGATCTCGTA
>CALFOA010000162.1 GCA_937919795.1 uncultured Neisseria sp. | reverse complement strand
CATACCGGAAAGCTGTTTGATCTGCGCTGCCGAACCACGGGCGCCGGAGTCGGCCATCATGTAGATGGAGTTGAACGACTCTTGATCCACTTCCTTACCTTCGCGGTCAGTCACTTTCTGGCTGGACAGGTTATCCATCATCGCTTTGGCAATCTTATCACCGGTACGACCCCAAATATCCACCACCTTGTTGTAGCGCTCGCCATTGGTCACCAAACCTTGACGGTATTGGTTTTCGATTTCTTTCACCTCGGCTTGAGCCGCTGCCAACAATTCGGGCTTCTCTTGCGGCACTTCCATATCGTCCACGCAAATCGAGATGCCGCCTTTGGCTGCTAAAGCAAAACCGGTATACATCAGGTGGTCGGCAAAAATCACGGTATCACGCAGGCCGCACAAACGGAACGAAGCGTTAATCAGCTTAGAAATTTCTTTCTTTTTCAAAACGCGGTTAATGTAATCAAACGGCAGGCCTTTAGGCAGGATTTCAGACAGGAGTGCACGGCCGACGGTGGTTTCGTAACGGTTTACCACCGCTTCAAACTCACCCTCTTCGTTTTTCACCCATTCGCGCAGGCGCACGGTGATTTTGGTGCCCAGCTCTACCTGTTTAGTGTGATAAGCACGGTGTACTTCTTTCACATCGGTAAACAGGCTGCCTTCGCCCAAGCCGTTGATTTTGTCGCGGGCCATGTAGTACAAGCCCAATACGATATCCTGCGACGGCACGATAATCGGCTCACCGTTGGCGGGCGACAATACGTTGTTGGAAGCCAGCATCAGGGTACGCGCTTCCATTTGCGCTTCCAGGCTCAACGGCACGTGTACGGCCATTTGGTCACCGTCGAAGTCGGCGTTGAACGCTGCACAAACCAGCGGGTGCAATTGAATGGCTTTACCTTCAATCAAAATCGGCTCAAACGCTTGAATACCTAAACGGTGCAGGGTCGGCGCACGGTTCAGCATGATCGGATGTTCGCGGATCACTTCTTCCAAGATATCCCAAACTTCCGGCACTTCCTGCTCTACCAATTTTTTAGCAGCTTTTACGGTAGTAGCCAAACCTTGGATTTCCAGCTTGTGGAAAATAAACGGTTTGAACAGTTCCAGCGCCATTTTCTTCGGCAGACCGCACTGATGCAGACGCAGGTAAGGACCTACAGTAATTACCGAACGGCCGGAGTAGTCCACACGTTTACCCAGCAGGTTTTGACGGAAACGACCGCCTTTACCTTTAATCATGTCGGCCAATGATTTCAGCGGACGCTTGTTGGCGCCGGTCATCGCTTTACCGCGACGGCCGTTGTCCAACAGCGAATCAACCGCTTCTTGCAACATACGTTTTTCATTGCGCACGATGATGTCGGGGGCGTGCAGTTCCAGCAGGCGTTTCAAACGGTTGTTACGGTTGATCACGCGGCGGTACAGATCGTTCAAATCGGAAGTGGCAAAACGGCCGCCATCCAGCGGTACCAACGGACGCAAATCCGGCGGCAATACCGGCAGCACGTCCATAATCATCCATTCCAGCTTCATACCGCTGCGTTGGAATGCTTCCAAGACTTTCAGGCGTTTAGCAATCTTTTTGATTTTGGTATCAGAGCTGGTGGATTCGAGTTCTTGGCGCAGAACCTCAACCTCGGCTTCTACATTCAAGCTACGCAACAACTCACGGATACCTTCGGCACCCATTTTGGCATCGAAATCGTCGCCATATTCGTCCAGTTTGTCGTAATAGTCTTCTTCAGTCAGCAACTGGCGGCGTTGCAGCGAGGTCATGCCGGGATCAGTCACCACGAAGGCTTCGAAATACAACACACGCTCAATGTCGCGCAAAGTCATATCCAATACCATACCCAAACGAGATGGCAATGATTTCAAGAACCAGATGTGGGCAACCGGGGCAGCCAGGTCGATGTGACCCATGCGCTCGCGGCGTACTTTAGACAAAGTCACTTCCACGCCACATTTTTCACAGGTGACACCTTTGAATTTCAGGCGTTTGTACTTACCGCACAAACATTCATAGTCTTTCACCGGGCCAAAGATTTTGGCACAGAACAAGCCGTCGCGTTCCGGTTTGAAGGTACGATAGTTGATGGTTTCCGGCTTTTTCACTTCGCCGTAAGACCAAGACCGGATGGTTTCGGGAGAAGCGATGCCGATTTTGATGGCGTCAAACTCTTCTTCCATACCCGCTGATTGCAGGGGGTTAAACAGGTCTAACAAAGCTTTCATTTTTGCTCCTTAGGGTACAAAACTACCCTCTTTAAGGCGTTTTCAATGGTATTCGGGCGTTTAGAAACAGTTGTTCTTTCAGACAGGCATATTGATTTGATATGCCTGTCTGAAAACTGTTGTTAATAACGTTCTAAGTCGATATCCAAGCCCAGCGAACGAATCTCTTTCACCAATACGTTGAAAGATTCCGGCATACCGGCATCGATTTTGTGTTCGCCTTTAACGATGTTTTCGTACATTTTGGTACGGCCGGTGACGTCATCCGATTTCACCGTCAGCATCTCTTGCAGCGTGTAGGCGGCACCGTAAGCTTCCAGTGCCCAAACCTCCATCTCACCGAAGCGTTGGCCACCGAACTGGGCTTTACCACCCAACGGCTGCTGGGTCACCAGCGAGTACGGACCGGTCGAACGGGCGTGCATTTTCTCATCTACCAAATGGTGCAGTTTCAGATAGTGCATCACGCCAACAGTAACCTTGCGGTCAAACGCTTCGCCGGAACGGCCGTCGTACAGGGTAATCTGGGTTTTGCTGTCGTTAAAGCCTAGTTTCTGCACATCTGCGTCATCACTCGGGTAAGCCAGCTCCAACATCGCCTTGATTTCAGACTCTTTGGCACCGTCAAACACCGGAGAAGCAAAAGTCGCACCGCGTTTCAGATTCTCAGCCAAAGCCAGAATTTCCTCATCGGAGAACTCACCCAGCGTTTCCTGTTTGCCGCTTTCATTGTAAAGACGGTTCAGGAACTCGCGGATTTCGCCGACTTTGCGCTGCTCGGCCAGCATATTGTCGATGCGCTGGCCAATACCTTTAGCCGCCCAGCCCAAATGCACTTCCAAAATCTGACCGATGTTCATACGCGACGGTACACCCAACGGGTTCAGCACGATATCGACCGTACGGCCGTCTGCCATGTACGGCATGTCTTCCACCGGCAGGATGCGCGATACCACACCTTTGTTACCGTGGCGACCGGCCATTTTGTCACCGGCTTGCAGACGACGTTTGATGGCGATGAATACTTTCACCATTTTTTGTACGCCCGGCTGCAATTCGTCGCCTTGGGTCATTTTTTTCTTTTTGATTTCATACAGCGCATCAGCTTCTTCACGCTTATCTTGCAGACTGCCTTTAATCAGTTCCAACTGCTTAGCCAAACCTTCATCGGCCATGCGGATGTCGAACCAGTCGTGTTTGCTGGCTAAAGAAGACAAGTATTTGCTGGTTACTTCGCTGCCTTTAGCCAACTTCAACGGGCCGCCATTGGCGGTTTGGCCGACAATCATGCGCTCGATACGGTCGAATGCATCGTTATCGAAAATACGCAATTGGTCGCCCAAATCTTGGCGATAACGCTTCAACTCGGCATCAATAATGGATTGGGCACGTTTATCGCGCTGTATACCTTCGCGGGTGAACACCTGAACATCGATTACAGTACCGCTCATGCCGGTAGGCATACGCAGCGAAGTGTCTTTCACGTCAGACGCTTTTTCACCGAAAATCGCACGCAACAGTTTTTCTTCAGGAGTCAGTTGGGTTTCGCCTTTGGGTGTTACTTTACCCACCAACACATCGCCGGCTTCCACTTCCGCACCGATATACACAATACCGGATTCATCCAAACGGTTTTGCATACGCTCGGAAAGATTGGGAATATCGCGAGTAATCTCTTCCGGGCCCAACTTGGTATCACGCGCCACCACATTCAATTCTTCAATGTGGATGGAGGTATAGCGGTCATCCGCAGCCACGCGCTCGGAAATCAGAATCGAGTCTTCGTAGTTATAACCGTTCCACGGCATGAAGGCGATGGTCATGTTCTGACCCAATGCCAACTCGCCCAAGTCGGTAGATGCGCCGTCGGCTACCAAATCACCGCGCTGCAACACGTCGCCCGCTTTCACAGCCGGACGTTGGTTGATGTTGGTGGATTGGTTAGAACGGGTGAATTTCACCAGATTGTAGATGTCCACACCCACTTCACCAGCAACCGCTTCGTCATCGTGTACACGTACCACCACACGGTTGGCATCGACATACTCAACCACACCACCGCGACGGGCAACAATGGCTGTCGCCGAATCCACCGCTACCGGGCGCTCGATGCCGGTACCCACCAAGGGTTTCTCGGCACGCAGACACGGTACCGCCTGACGTTGCATGTTGGCACCCATCAAAGCACGGTTGGCATCGTCATGTTCCAAGAACGGAATCAACGAAGCCGCTACCGATACCACCTGACCGGTGGCCACGTCCATGTACTGTACGCGATCGGGAGTAGACATGATGGTCTCGCCTTTTTCGCGACAGGTTACCAATTCGTCGATCAAATTGCCTTTGTCATCCAACTCGGCATTGGCCTGCGCAATCACGAAACGGCCTTCTTCAATTGCCGACAAGTAATCGATTTGATCGGTTACTTTACCGTCTTCCACGCGACGGTACGGGGTTTCCAGGAAACCGTAATCGTTGGTACGCGCATAAACCGACAGCGAGTTAATCAAACCAATGTTTGGACCCTCAGGAGTTTCAATCGGACACACGCGACCGTAGTGGGTCGGGTGTACGTCGCGCACTTCAAAGCCGGCACGCTCACGGGTCAAACCGCCCGGGCCCAAGGCCGATACGCGGCGTTTATGGGTGATTTCAGACAGGGGATTGGTCTGATCCATAAACTGGCTCAATTGGCTGGAGCCAAAGAATTCTTTAATCGCAGCAGAAACCGGTTTGGCGTTGATCAAATCAGTCGGCATCAGGTTTTCAGATTCCGCTTGGTTCAAACGCTCTTTCACCGCACGCTCTACACGCGACAAGCCTGAACGGAATTGGTTTTCCGCCAACTCGCCCACCGAACGCACACGACGGTTACCCAAGTGGTCGATATCGTCCACTTCGCCATGACCGTTACGCAGTTCTACCAGAGTAGCAATTGAAGCCACGATGTCTTCTACACTCAATACAAAACCGCCTTTTTCAGCCGCACCGGCAAAGGTTTCGTTCAGCAAACGACCATACCAAGACTGTTGCTGGCCTTCGCTCAGTTTTTGTTCATAAGTACGGGTGTTGAATTTCATGCGGCCGACGCGTGACAAATCGTAGCTATCGTCGCTGAAGAATAAGCGGTTGAACAACATTTCTACCGCTTCTTCGGTAGGTGGTTCGCCCGGGCGCATCATGCGGTAAATCGCTACACGTGCAGCTTGTTGGTCTGCGGTTTCGTCGGTACGCAGAGTGGCGGAAATATAACCACCCTGATCCAGCTCATTGATGTACAAGGTTTGGATTTCTTTAATACCTTGAATATCCAACTGAGCCAGCAACTCTTCGGTAATCTCGTCATTAGCCGCGGCCAACACCTCACCGGTATCCGGCGCAATCACGTCTTTGGCCAACACTTTGCCAATCAGCGAATCGGCATCCACGTTATAACGCTTCAGGCCGGCTTTTTCGATGTCGCGAATGTTTTTAGCGGTAATGCGTTTACCGGCTGCCACCAGCACATTGCCGGCTTTATCCACCAAATCCAAACGTGCGGTTTCGCCTTTCAGGCGTGCAGCAATCAGATCAGTTTCCACACCTTCTTTCGACAGATAGAAGTTTTCTTTGTCGTAAAAGGTTTCCAGAATCCGTTCGTCGTTGTAGCCCAAAGCTTTCAGCAAAATGGTTACCGGCATTTTACGGCGGCGGTCGATACGGAAATACAGCAAATCTTTCGGATCAAACTCAAAATCCAACCAAGAACCGCGGTAGGGAATGATGCGGGCGGAGAACAGCAGCTTGCCTGAAGAGTGGGTTTTACCGCGATCATGTTCAAAGAACACACCCGGAGAACGGTGCAACTGGGAAACGATCACACGTTCGGTACCGTTAATTACAAAAGAGCCGCTCGGTGTCATCAACGGGATTTCACCCATGTACACTTCGTTTTCACGCACTTCTTTAATGGTCGGCTTGGAAGACTCTTTATCCAAAATCACCAAGCGGATGCGCGCACGCAAAGGGGCGGCATAAGTAATACCACGCAGTTGGCATTCAGGGATATCAAACAGCGGTTCACCCAAAGTGTAATGAACGAACTCCAAACGGGCATAACCATTATGGCTGACAATCGGGAAAATCGAGCTGAACGCAGCCTGTAGACCTTCGTCATCACGACCGTCAAACGGCTTTTGCTGTTGCAGGAACTTAGCGTAAGAATCCAGTTGGGTGGCAAGCAGAAACGGTACTTCCAGTACATTCTTCCGTTTCGCAAAGCTTTTGCGGATACGCTTTTTCTCGGTAAAAGAATAACTCATTGCGGAAAACTCCAGAGGATGAGAACAATTCAAAGATGCGCTCTTTCAGACAGGCATACGCTGTAAAACCAAAAGAGATAGATAAATTTTCATATATTTACATCAAAACTACTCAAACAAGGTAAATATATGAAAATTTATAAAATTCAGTAAAACATAAGCGAAATAAGGCTGGCAGTAAAACTGCCAGCCTTGCAGGAAAAAAAGCTTATTTAATTTCGACTTTGGCGCCGGCTTCTTCCAGTTGTTTTTTGATGTCGTCAGCTTCAGCTTGAGACACGCCTTCTTTAACAGTTTTAGGCGCGCCGTCAACCATGTCTTTAGCTTCTTTCAGACCCAGACCAGTGATGGCACGTACCACTTTGATCACGCCAACTTTTTGGTCGCCGGCAGAAGCCAGAACCACGTCAAATTCAGTTTTCTCTTCAGCAGCGGCAGCACCGGCACCGGCAGGGCCAGCAACAGCAACAGCAGCGGCAGAAACGCCAAATTTTTCTTCAAAAGCTTTAACCAGATCGTTCAGTTCCATTACGGTCAAAGAACCAACGGCTTCCAAAATGTCTTCTTTATTAATAGCCATGCTATTTAAACTCCAAATATTGTATTAAAAAATAAATTCAGTTAAATCAAAATCGTTTGGCTTATGCAGCTTCTTCGCCGGCTTTTTTCTCGGCCAAAGCCGCCAAAGCACGAGCAAAGCCAGAAACAGGCGCTTGCATAACGAACAGCAGTTTGGACAACAGCTCTTCGCGGCTCGGGATAGATGCCAACTCAGCCACTTGAGCCGCATTCAGCACATCACCGTTATAAGCACCGGCTTTGATTACGATTTTGTCATCTTTTTTCGCGAATTGATGCAGTACTTTTGCAGCAGCAACAGGATCTTCCGACACGGCATACACCAACGGACCAACCATTTGATCCGCCAAACCGGCGAAAGAAGTTCCTTCAACCGCACGACGAGCCAAAGTGTTTTTCAAAACGTGCAGATACACATTTTCTTTACGAGCATTGGCGCGAAGTTCAGTCATGCTGGCAACACCGATACCGCGATATTCAGCAATCACCATAGTTTGAGCACCGGCAATAGCATTGCCAATCTCAGCTACGGCTGCTTTCTTGGTTTCAATATTGAGACTCAAGGTCTACCTCCCACTGTTTATCATCAGAATATTTTGCAATATTCCACCAGCGCGGCAACCCAAAAGACATTTTGCAAGCCAGGCTCGCAGTTTTCAGGACTACCGTCTGCGTAGGGCTATTACGATTAAATCTTGCGATCCCTACGGTCTTGGACATCTACTTAAATTTATATTTTAAGTAGCCCATTTTTCAGACAGGCATTTAACCACAATGCCTGCCTGAAAGATTCATCAGCTGTTTACGCTGGCAGTATCTACGCGCACGCCCAGACCCATAGTGCTGGAAACGGCAACTTTTTTCAGATACTGGCCTTTAGCGGCAGCCGGTTTTGCTTTAATCAGTGCATCCAACAGAGCATCAAAGTTCTCTTTCAGATCCGCTTCAGCGAAAGAAGCACGGCCGATAGTAGCGTGAACGATACCAGCCTTGTCGGTGCGGTATTGAACTTGACCGGCTTTAGCGTTTTTAACCGCTTCAGCCACATTCGGCGTTACCGTGCCGACTTTCGGGTTCGGCATCAAACCGCGCGGGCCCAAAATGGTACCCAACTGACCCACGATACGCATTGCATCAGGAGAAGCAATCACTACATCAAAATTCAGATTGCCTTTTTTCACTTCTTCAGCCAAATCTTCGAAGCCGACAATATCGGCACCGGCAGCTTTAGCCGCCTCAGCATTCGCACCTTGAGTGAACACAGCCACACGAGTGGTTTTACCTGTACCTTTAGGCAACACCACAGAACCACGGATAACTTGGTCAGATTTACGCGGATCCACACCCAGATTAAATGAAACGTCTACCGATTCATCAAACTTAGCAGTGGCAGCACCTTTTACCAAAGAAATGGCTTCATCAATGGCATACAATTTATTGGCTTCAACAGAAGCGCGTAAAGCTTTCAAGCGTTTAGATACTTTAGCCATTATACACCCTCCACTTCCAAGCCCATGGAGCGAGCAGAACCGGCGATAGTACGCACAGCCGCATCCAAATCGGCAGCAGTCAAATCAGGCTCTTTGGTTTTGGCAATTTCTTCCAATTGAGCACGGGTAACAGTACCCACTTTATTAGTCAGCGGATTAGAGCTGCCTTTTTGCAAGCCGGCTGCTTTTTTCAGCAGAATGGTTGCAGGCGGGGTTTTCATCACAAAAGTGAATGATTTGTCTGCAAATGCAGTAATTACCACCGGAATCGGCAAACCAGGCTCCACACCCTGAGTTGCAGCGTTAAACGCTTTACAAAATTCCATAATATTCAAACCGCGCTGACCCAAAGCCGGGCCGACAGGCGGAGAGGGATTGGCTTTACCTGCAGGAATCTGCAGCTTGATATAGCCGATAATTTTCTTTGCCACAATTAGCTCCTAATAAACGGGTATAACGCAGAAAAATCTGCTCCCCAGAAAGTCAAGTTTTTAATTATATATTTTCTGAAAACTTATTTCAAGGGATAAACCTTTATTTCCCTATAAAAAATATCTGCCATCAGAAATACTGTGGCAGATATTTTGGCTTACAACTTTTCCACTTGGGAGAAATCTAGCTCAACTGGTGTTTCTCTGCCAAATATCTGCACAGAAACGCGCAGTTTATTTCGCTCGTAATCCACCGCCTCTACTACACCATTGAAGTCCGCAAACGGCCCTTCATTCACACGTACTTGCTGACCCACTTCAAACTCAACACGTGGTTTCGGCTTTTTCTCAGTACCCGCACCATTAACTTGTGCCATAATCGCATCCACTTCGCGTTGCGAGATTGGCAAAGGACGGTTTGCGGTTCCACCGATAAAACCGGATACTCGCGGCGTGCTTTTCACCAAGTGCCAAGACTCATCGGTCATTTCCATTTCAACCAGCACATAACCGGGATAGAACTTACGCTCACTCACCGTTTTACGACCGTTTTTAATGTCAACCACTTCCTCTACCGGCACCAAAATTTGTCCGAAATAATCACCCATTTCGTCACGAACAATACGCTCTTTCAATGTTTTTTGAACATTTTTTTCAAACCCGGAATAGGCCTGAACCACATACCAACGCTTTGTCATATCAGCCTCTTACCAAAAACGTATTAAAAATTAAAGAAATCAAGCTGTCTACACCATAAATAAAAATGGCCAAAATGAGCACGAAAATCACCACCTTAACCGACATGGATAAGGATTCGCTTCGCGGCAGCCAGACAACTTTCTTAAACTCTTTCCAAGAGTCTCCGACATAGCGCAACAAACGCCGCCCAGGATTAGACCAGAAAAAAACCAGCAGCAAAGCAGCAACAATACCGCCAGCCAGCAGGAGTGCCCTGATATAAAAAGGCTGACTATTCAGCTGACTATACGCCCAAACACCGCCGCCCACCAATACGGCAGCCAGCAACAGCTTGAACCAGTCAACAGGGGAAGTTTTCGGCTTCTGAGTAGGCTGGTATTTGCCTTCATCCACAGCAATCACAGCCTTACTTTCCAATGATTGCTCTGGCGGTATTTGTTTTGTCATTATTTATCCAGATAAATGATAAAAACTAACCGGCATTAGGCCGGTTAGTTTTCTTTGTTTGGCAGGCCAGGAGGGTCTCGAACCCCCAACCCTCGGTTTTGGAGACCGATAC
>CALFOA010000161.1 GCA_937919795.1 uncultured Neisseria sp. | reverse complement strand
GCGATATCGTGGTTGCCAAAGGTAATCGCGGAAGTTTTGATACCGATTTTCAAATCATCTTCTTTGTCGGCCATCGCATAAATGGTATCGTAAGCCAGTGTCCACAAGGCATTGGCGGCAAACAGCAACCAAGCGATGGAAGGCACCTCTTCCGTTTGCGCAGCAAACGCCATTGGAATACCAAACGAAAACGCCAGCCCCAGATACAACTGCGGCAACGGGAAAAAGCGTTTAGTAAACGGATAGCTCAAGGCCAGAAACAGCGCAGGCAAGCTCATCACCCAAGTCAGCCGGTTGAGCGGCAACAGGCATAAAGCCGATAGCATGCACAAAATCAGCATCAGCAAAATGGCTTCGGTTTTGGTGACCTGCCCTTGCGCAAACGGCCGGTTTTTCGTGCGTTCAACTGCGCCATCGAAATGGCGGTCGGCAAAATCATTGGCCACACAACCGGCGCTGCGCATCAGAAAGGTGCCAATCACAAAAGCCAGCAGGATATCCCACGACGGCGGCCCTTCTGCCGCAATCCACAACGCCCATAGGGTCGGCCACAGCAGCAACAGCACACCGATCGGCTTTTCCACCCGCATCAGGCGGCCGTATACCACCAGCCGCTCTACCGCGTGGCGTGAAAACACCTTTAACAGTAGTCTTTTAATGTTCATTTTTAGTATTCGTTTTCCGTTACAGGCGTAATGTTTCAATTGAACCTGTGAATCAGATGAAAAAATTATTCTTATTGATTATTGATGCATCGCTCTACTTTTCAGAGCGAAAAACTTTGGCAATTATATAGTAAACCGGCGTCGCTCGCACGATGCCATCGTCCTGAAAAATCAGGCCAATTCATTTTTTACACAGCACTTTTTTCAGACAGGCATTGATATCGTCAAACCGTTATCCGATACGCACATATTCCACCGATAAGATTTCAATTTCCTCCGCCCCCTGCGGACCGTGCCACACTACCTCATCACCCTCGCGCGCCTTAATCAGCGTGCGTGCCAACGGCGAAATCCAGGAAATCTTATTATCAGCCGTATTGATTTCATCGACGCCGACAATCCGTACCGTTTGTTCATCGCCGTTACCGCGTAACAAGGTTACCGTGGCACCGAAAAAAATCTGGTCGGTATGTTCACGTACTTCCGGATCCACCACATGCGCGCTCTCCAAGCGCTTAGTCAAAAAACGAATACGGCGGTCGATTTCACGCATCCGTCGCTTGCCATAAAGATAATCGCCGTTCTCACTGCGATCGCCGTTACTGGCCGCCCAATTCACCACCTGCACGATTTCCGGGCGCTCTTTATGCACCAATTGGTACAGCTCATCTTTCAACGCCTGCCAGCCGGTGGGGGTAATATAATTGGGCATATCGCTCATGTGAGGGAAACTCCTGTCTGAAAGGCGTATTTTAGCGTAAGCCGAAAAGTCATGAAAGTTAATAAATATTAATAAACTTATTTTTTTCAAAACCTTATAATAAGGTCTTCAGTTAATAATTAAGAGACTTCCAGAATAATAAGAAGAAAACAGAACACCGCCGAACGGCAGGCAAAAAAATAACCGCTGAGTGCGGTTTTTTGGTGGCCAGAGGCGGGATCGAACCGCCGACACACGGATTTTCAATCCGTTGCTCTACCAACTGAGCTATCTGGCCTGTGCTTCAAGAAGGTCGTATTAAACCAGATTCCGACCGACTCCGCAAGCGATTTACCGAGAATTTCATCGATTTTCTTTTAAAACACTCTTTTCAATGAAATATTTTTTTAAGCTTTCTTAAAGCATTTCGGGAAGCCGTAACGATTAACGGATGATGCCGCGGTTGGAATGTTCAAAAAAGCTTTTGAATACCGCCAATTCAGGTGCAGTATCGCTCTCGGCCAATACTTTTTCCTTTGCTTCCTCCAAAGTCAGACCTTGGCGATAAAGCAGTTTGTACACCTCTTTCACACGAGCAATCTGTTCCGGCGAGAATCCGTTGCGGCGCATGCCTTCGGCGTTCAAACCGGCCGGTTCGGCGCGGTAACCCGAAGCCATCACATAAGGCGGCACATCTTTGTGTACACCGGCAGCAAATGCCGTCATCGCGTAATCGCCGATTTGGCAGAACTGGAACACCAGCGTATAACCGCCCAGCACCACATAGTCGCCGATGGTGACATGGCCGGCCAACGAAGCGTTGTTGGCAAAAATGGTGTGGTTGCCGACCACACAGTCGTGCGCCAGATGCACATAAGCCATCATCCAGTTGTCATCGCCAATCCGCGTTTCACCGATGCCGGTGACCGTACCCAGATTAAAGGTGACAAATTCACGTATGGTATTGCCGTTGCCGATGATCAACTTGGTCGGCTCGCCACGGTATTTTTTATCCTGCGGAATCGCGCCCAATGAAGCAAACTGAAAAATTTTGTTGTCTTCACCCAAGGTGGTATGTCCGTCTATCACCACATGAGGGCCGATTTCGGTGCGTGCACCGATGCGTACATTGGGGCCGATAACAGTATACGGGCCGACGCTAACGCTGCTGTCCAACTCGGCTTTCGGGTCAATAATGGCGGTCGGGTGAATAAGGCTCATAACAAATCTTTCATGCGATTGCCTGTCTGAAAAATAGCTTGAGGGGCTTTCAGACAGGCATAGTGAGATAAAGCGGCGGCTCTTAAGAAACCATGCGCTGGGCGCACATAATCACAGCTTCAACAGCCAGTTGTCCTTCTACACTTGCTGTAGCGCGGAATTTGCCAATGCCGCGTTTGTGCGCCAGCAATTCCACTTGGAAAATCAATTGATCGCCCGGCACTACTTGGCGTTTGAAACGCACCTCGTCCAAGCCGGCAAACAAGGTAATTTCACCCTCTTTACGTTTACCGCCTTGCGAACAAACGGCCAATACACCACAAGCCTGCGCCATCGCTTCAATCACCAACACGCCCGGCATCACCGGCGATTCGGGGAAATGGCCTTGGAAAAACGGCTCGTTGTAGCTAACATTTTTCAATGCGGTGAGGCTCTTGCCTGGCTGTACATCGGTCACACGATCTAACAACAAAAATGGGAAGCGGTGCGGCAGATAATCTTTGATCTCTTGGGCTTCGATGGGTAATTTGATTTCCATAAATTCAGTCTATCCAGTAAATATTATTGATTTTTCAGTTGTTCAACAGCTTGTTCCAGCTGCTTGATTTGTTTTGACATCTCGCTCAAATGGCGTACATGCACGGCGTTGCGTGCCCATTCTTTATGGGTTTGCAACGGATAGCAGGTGGCATAGTGACCGGGTTCTTTAATCGAATGGGTGACCGCGGTGCCGCCGCCGATAATGGTGTTGTCGCATATTTCAATATGGCCGACAAACATCGCCGCACCGCCGATGATGCAATAAGAACCGATTTTGGTGCTGCCGGAAATACCGGCGCAAGCAGCGATTACGGTGTGCTCGCCAATTTGGCAGTTGTGACCGATTTGCACTTGGTTATCGATTTTACTGCCCTTGCCGACCACGGTATCTTCCATTGCGCCGCGATCTATCATACTGTTGGCACCGATTTCCACATCATCATGCAAGGTCACCGCACCGGTTTGCGGGATTTTAAACCATTCTTTTTGCTGTTTATCGAATGCCAACCCAAAACCGTCAGCACCAATCACGCTGCCGCCATGAATTTCCACCCGGTTACCCAGCGTACAGCTGTGGTAAATAGTGACATTCGGATGCAGTACCACCTGCTCACCCAACACACAATCGTGTTCAACCACGGCGCCGGCCAGAATGCGACAACCCTCACCCAAACGGGTACGGCTGCCGATATAAGCGTGTGCACCGATTTCGCAGCTCTCCGGCACCACCGCATCGCTTTCAATCACGGCGGTGGGATGGTGCTTGCCTGAAGCGGCTGTGACCGGCGTAAACAGGCGCGCTACTTTGGCAAAATAGAGATAAGGATCATCGGCAATAATCAGATGGCGTTCAGGAAAATCCGCCGCCATTTTTTCATTCACAATCACCGCGCCTGCTTGGCTCTGCGATACTTCCGAGCGGTATTTCGGATTGGATAAAAAACTGATATGGGAAGCAGTGGCGCTATCGAGCGGCC
This sequence comes from uncultured Neisseria sp., assembly GCA_937919795.1. GTDB lineage: Bacteria > Pseudomonadota > Gammaproteobacteria > Burkholderiales > Neisseriaceae > Neisseria. The sequence goes on along the minus strand of CALFOA010000161.1, from coordinate 6,201 downwards.
GCACGCCGTTTATCTCAATATCCGTACCGGTATAACGGCCGCCCAACAAGGCGGTAATAGCGGATAAGGTATAGGAAGTCATCATTATGTTGCGCTTTTAAAAATAAAGGGCTCAGTAATTTGGATTGCCAACCGGCGATTTGCCTCAATCACCCTAGGATATAAAAATCTTCGGGCATATCACCGTAGTACCCCCTATCGGAAGTACGGAGTATATGCCTGTCTGAAAAAGAGGATGGATTATTTATTCAGAGATTTAATCACTTCATTGGTGATATCAAACTTACTGTTTACATAAACAGCTTCCTGAATAATCAAATCATACCCTTCACGCTTGGCCAAGCTGACAATCACCTGATTGGCATTTTGTTGCAAAGCGGCAAATTCTTCATTACGGCGCAAGTTAAAATCCTCAGCTAGCTGTGCCTGCTCGGTTCTGAACTGTCGCCCCAATGCATCCAGCTTCTGCAAAGTTTCCTGACGCTCGGTTTCACTCAGTTTGTTAGCAGCAAGGCTTTTCTCCAAACTCTCGCCCTCACGATGCAGTTTTTGCAACTTGCTTTGGCGGGCAGCAAACTCTTTTTGCAAAGTCTTCTCAATATTTTGCGCCTGCTTGGATTCACGATAAACCCGTTCGGTATCAATGAATCCAAGCTTTTGCAGCCCATCGGCAAAAGCGGCTTGGCTCAAACCGGCAGCCGCCGCCAGCACCAACGCAGCCCGCACCAAAGAATGATTGATTTTCATAAACAACTTCCTGCAAACGAACGGATTTCCGCTTCTTCCACTATCCATCCTGATTTAGAACGTCGTACCCAGCTGGAATTGGAAGCGCTGGATTTCATCGGTTGATTTTTTGTTAATCGGATAAGCGTAACTGAACTTCATCGGGCCTAAAGGTGAGAGCCAGGTTACGGCTGCGCCAGCTGAATAACGCAACTCCTCTTTGAAGGTTGAGCGATGATTGCCGCCGTACACACTAACTCGGTTATCACTATCGGCTGCGGTATAAGTTTTACCATCCCACACACTACCAGCATCAGCAAACAAGCTCATGCGCACGGTACGGCTGTCTTTTACGCCCGGGAAGGGGAACAACAATTCTGCAGTACCCGACAACATTTTATTACCGCCATAGCTAATCTTATCGCCGTCATCGTCATACACTTTCGGCCCTAAGGTACCGTTTTCATATCCGCGCACCGAACCTAAACCACCACCATAGAAGTTTTCAAAGAACGGTAATTCTTTGGTTTTACCATAACCGTTGGCATAACCAATGTCGCCACCCAGCATCAAGGTAAAGTCTTTGTTCAACGGGAAGAACCATTTCTGGTTGTGGGTGAGGCTGTAGTATTGCAGATCACTACCCGGTAAGCCAATAGTGGCGTTCACATCGGTGCTGTAACCGCGAGTCGGCCATAATGCGCTGTCGGTTTTATTGCGGCCCCAACCTATGGTGCCTTTGTATATCCAACCACTGAATGAACCTTCCCCGTTGCTGTTGTTGAGGGTGCCGTATTCCTCTACGAAACGACGATAGCGCATCGGTGCATTGGCATAAGTGTTAACTTTTTGATGCTCAGGCGCAAAGCCGACATTAATGCGGTCGTATTCGGTAACCGGGATACCGGCACGGATACCGAGACCGTATTTAGTGGTTTTATATTGCTGAACACTGGTGTTGTCGTCTGCTTTACGTGGATCATAAACCCTACCGTATAAATCGTATCCCAAGCTCACACCATCAGGCGTGAAATACGGATCGGTAAACGACAACGAAGCGTTCTGGGTAGTTTTACTGCGTGAAATACGGGTAGAAATCGATTTACCGGTACCAAACAGGTTATCCTGCGCCACACCGGCAGACAACACCAAGCCGGTGCCTTGTACCCAACCAGCCGATAAATCCAGCGAGCCGGTGGATTTTTCTTGCACGCTCATATCAATATCAACCTGGTCGGGTGAGTTCTCAACCGGTTTGGCATCGAATTTGACGTCATCGAAATAGCCCAGCAAATCGATACGTTCTTTCGAACGTTGCAGTTTAGAGGTATCGTAAGGCGCCGATTCCATCTGGCGCAGCTCGCGACGAATCACTTCATCGCGGGTTTTATTGTTGCCCGAAATATTGATTTGGTTTACATAGACCTTGCGGCCGGGTTCGATATTCAGCACAAAATTAACGGTTTTGCTTTGCGGATCCGGCTGCGGAATCACATTGACTTCACTAAACGCATAACCGGCGCTGCCCATTGCATTTTGAATCTGTTGCAAGCCGTCCATCATCTGACTGCGGTCATACCATTTGCCTTCCTTCATTTTCAGAAGTTTTTGCAAATCTTCTTTCGGCACTTCGTTGGTATCGCCTTCAATGGCTACTTTACCCCAGCGATAACGCTCGCCTTCGTTCACCTGAATAGTAATGGTCTGCTTGCTTTCATTATTAGACTGAACGTCAGTATTCACGATACGGAAATCGAAATAGCCGTTGTTCTGATAAAACTCGGTAATCCGCTCCAAGTCTTGATTGAATTTTTCCTGATTGAATTGATTACTTTTGGTCATCCAAGTCAGCAAACCGCCTTCAGACAGGCTCATTTGCTTGATCAAACTCCTGTCTGAATAACGTTCATTACCTTCGATATTAATATCGGTGATTTTGGTGGTTTTACCCTCTTCAATCTTCAAATCAATGGCAACGCGATTACGCGCCAAATTGGTCACGCTGGGCGTGATTTGAACCGCATTTTTACCGCGGTTGTGATACTCTTGTTTCAGGCTTTCTATCGCCTGATTTAATTTTGACTGACTAAACGGCTGCGACTGTCCCAAACCGAAACTTGCCAAATTTTTCTTCAGCGTAGCCGCATCAAATACCTTAGCGCCGCTGACGTTAACATCGCTGATGGTCGGGCGCTCAGCAACAGTCAACAATACCTGATCACCCATGGTTTCTACGCGCACGTCTTCAAAGAAGCCGGTGGCATACAATTCTTTAATGATTTCCTGACCTTTGGCATCGGTAAACGTATCACCAACTTTTACCGGCAGATAAGTAAACACCGTAGCCGGTTCGGTGGTTTGCAGACCCTCGATGCGGATGTCCTGAATGGTAAAATCAGCCAAAGCCAAGGGAGAGAGACCTAACAGCATCAAGGCCGCAGTAATTTGTTTCAGTTTCATAAATCCTATCCAAACAATCGGGTAATATCATTAAAGAAAGCCAGCAACATCAGCATCAGCATGGCAGTCATGCCGATGCGGATACCCAGCATCTGAACGCGTTCGCTCAAAGGCTTGCCGCGCAGCCATTCTATCGTATAAAACACCAGATGCCCGCCGTCCAATACCGGAATCGGCAGCAAATTCAATACCCCTAAGCTGATGCTCACCAGCGCGAGGAATTCCAAATAAGCCTGAGCGCCCAAAGCGGCCGACTTACCGGCCACATCGGCAATAGTTAAAGGGCCGGAAATGTGGTTCAGCGAGGCTTGGCCAATCAGCAATTTACCAAAAAATTTCACGGTTAAGGCCGAATATTCAACCGTTTTATCCCAGCCCATTTTAAAAGCTTCCGGTACAGAAGGCCGGTATTCACGGGTAATCTTTTTTTGCCAAGCTTCGTCGGCCTTCGCCGCCACACCGATTTGGCCGATGATGCGGTTACGGTCAGGTGTTTCTACCGAATTGGGGCGCAACGCGGTTTCATGAGTGGTACCATTGCGCACATAAGTAATCGCCAGTCTCTGGCCGGGGCTGTTGCGTACAATCTGGCTCCATTCGATCCAAGTCGGCGTAGCTACGCCATTGACCGATACCACTTGATCATCCACCTGCAAACCGGCTTGTTCCGCCGGGCTGCCTTTGGCAATGTGGCCGATTCTATCACTGCTTCTTGAAGCGGATAAACCGATAAAACCGTTATTCTTCGCCACTTCAGCCGCTTGCGGGGTACCGGCAATGTCTATGATACGTTCAGCAGGCTTACCTGCTTCATCTTTTACCTGTATGCTGACTTTACCGGCATCTAGGTTCAGCACAATAGCGGTTTGTGCCGCTCCCCAGTCTGCCATCGGCTCGCCGTTCACACGCTCGATAAAATCGCCGCTTTTAAAACCGGCACGCTCGGCAATGGTACCGGGTACTACGGTGCCGATATAAGGCTTGATTTCGGTGACACCAAAAGAAAAACTGATGCCGTATAAAACAATGGCCAGCAATAAATTGGTTAACGGGCCAGCAGCAACGATGGCAATCCGTTTTTTCGGTGACTGCTTATCAAACGCATAAGGTAAGTCTGCTTCAGCCACCTCACCTTCGCGGGTATCGACCATTTTGACATAACCACCCAACGGGATCGGTGCCAAACACCACTCGGTATCGCCGCGTTGTTTACGATAAAACGGTTTACCGAAACCCACGCTGAAACGCAAAACTTTAACGCCACACCAGCGTGCGACCATATAGTGACCCAGCTCATGCAGGCTGACCAAAATCAAAATGGCCACTATAAACGAAATAATGGTTACCAAACAACCTACTCCCTTTAGCGGCTACACTGTGCCGCGATAAACTGCTGCGCAACGGTACGCGCCGCGCTGTCTTGTTGCAGCAGCCCTTCCAGGCTGCCGGCTTCCCCCACTTCGGTAGCCGATAAACTGTGTTCGACCACTTTGGCGATGTCGGTAAAGCGGATATGATGATTTAAGAAAGCAGCCACCGCTTCTTCATTGGCTGCATTCAGAATACAGGGCGCCGCGCCGCCTGCGTGCATGGCTTGGTAAGCCAGTTTCAGACAGGGGTAGCGTTTAAAATTAGGTTCTTGGAATGTCAGATTAGCCATGCTGCTGAAATCCAAACGCCCCACCCCGGATTCGATGCGCTCAGGTAAACCCAAGCAATAAGCAATCGGCGTGCGCATATCGGGATTACCCATTTGTGCCAACACCGAACCATCTAGGTAACGCACCATGCTGTGTATCACGCTTTGCGGGTGGATCACTACTTCCAGTTGCTCAGGCGGGCAATTGAATAGCCAATGCGCTTCAATCAACTCCAAGCCTTTATTCATCATACTGGCGGAATCGACTGAGATTTTCTGCCCCATCGACCAATTCGGGTGTTTCACCGCCTGCGCCGGGGTAATATTGTCGAACCCTGCCAAATCACTGTTTAAAAACGGGCCGCCCGATGCGGTCAAAATAATAGACTGTATTCCATGCGCGTGCAGATTACCTGTGTAATTTTCCGGCAAAACTTGGTAAATCGCATTGTGCTCGCTGTCTATCGGCAGCACTTTGGCACCGGCACGGCGGGCGGTTTCCATAAACAGTGCGCCGGAAACCACCAGCGTTTCTTTGTTGGCTAGATAAATGGTTTTGCCTTTTGCCGCAGCAGCCAGCGCGGAGGGCAAACCCGCCGCCCCTACAATTGCCGCCATCACACCCGTTATACCATCGGCAGATGCCACATCCACCAAAGCTTGCGAACCATGAAGCACTTCGGTTTGGCAGCCTGCCGATTTCAACAGTTGTTCCAGTACAGCTGCATGTTCGGCATCGGCAGCCACTGCATATTGTGGCTTAAAACGCTCGCATTGGGCGGCCAGCTTCTGCATCTGTTTATGCCCCGCCAGCGCGAAAATTTGGAATTTTTCAGGATGGCGCGACACCACATCCAGCGTACTCTCGCCTATGCTGCCTGTGCTGCCTAAAATAGTTAAGACTTGTTGTGTCATGGTTTAGTTCTGGGTTTCGGCCGTTGGATATCAAACAGCCTGCCTTGGCAATATGAAAACCATCGTCTCGTTTAAACAAAAATGATTGAAAATTACTTATAGGTGCCTGTTAAAATTTGGCAACGCGCTTAGTCGATATTGTATTCAATGGTCACTACCAAGCGCACTTGCTTGTCGATAGTGGATTTATCGTAAGTGCCACCATAATCCTCTTCTTCGCTGCTGCCGTTGTCTGCATAAATATTAAACGAACCTTGCGAAGCGGATCGCATGGTGCCGACTTTGCCTCCGCCCGTTTTGGCAAATTCCTGTGCACGCTGCTGGGCATCAGTAGTGGCTTGATTAATCAGATCCCGTTTAATGGCTTCCAGATTACCCAGCAAATATTGCGGGGCAGAAAACTCGATATATTCGTTTTTAGCGCGCAAATTAAGAATGGCTTTGTGGGCGGCTTTAATTTT
>CALFOA010000160.1 GCA_937919795.1 uncultured Neisseria sp. | reverse complement strand
TTGTGCCGTCGCGGGCAGAGAAAAAGCGGCGAAGGCCGCGCCCAGGCAAAGGGGCAGGGCTTGGAGTCGGAATAATTTCATTGAACGGTTTTTCTGCGGTATGTTGTTATGTTAATAGTATAAAATTTGTTTATTCAGCTGCTTATGCTTGATTTTTTTTTTTGGTTGACCAATCAAGGCACATTCAGCAAGATTTAATTGATTATGTAATGATTGGTTAAAATGTTACCCAATTGGGTTGCTTGGGTCACTTGCCAGACTCTTAGCGGTAGCTCGATGGTCTAAACGGAGTTTTAGGGCGGCTTTATGTACAACGCTCTTGGCGGGTAAAGGGAAGAGTGAGCATGAAAAAGTTTGTTTGCTTGATTTGATTGGAATTGAATGGGCTAAAGTTTAAAAATATTTTAAAATAGTTAAACAGCTGCCCGTTTCCGCTTACCAGAAGGTTGATTAAAAAAGTATACCTTCGGCAAGGGCGTGCAATGAGGAATAATATGATAATGAACCCGCAAGATGTTTTAATGGTCTTGAGATGGGAAACAGGAATTAAAATAAATTTTTATTAAGGAAATTTTATGTTTGAAGAAATCAACCAGACTGCCGAGCAGCCGCCGCAAAAGACTATTGGGCTGGGCGTCAAGCCGCCGGAGCATGTTGCGGTGGCTAGTGGTTATATTTATATGGGAGCGAGTACGATTAAGCTGCTGGTCGACAATATTCAGAAAGGCGATATTCTGAGCATTGCGCGCGTGGCAGGTGTACAGGCGGCCAAGCAGGCTTCGCTACTGATTCCGCTGTGCCATTCCAATGGGTTGACTCATGTTCGGGTGGATTTTGAAGTAGATTTGGACGTTAGTCGCCTGAAAGCGACGGTGGCGACCAGCAGCACTGTGGCGCTGGCGGAAATGGAAGCGCTAACCGGTGTGAGCGTGGCTTTGCTGACCATTTACGACATGCTTAAGGCGGTGGATAAGAAAATGACTGTCACCCAAGTGCAGATGGTGCCGACCGCCAGTCGCACGGAGTCGAATGATTTTGCTGTCGACAACAACCTCGAAAATCTGAGTTTTTAATTAAGTATGGATGATAGGGACTTATTGCGCTATAGCCGCCACCTGCTCTTGGACGAAATCGGTATTGAAGGGCAGGAAAAGCTGTTGGCGGCTACGGTGCTGGTAATCGGTTGCGGCGGGCTGGGTTCTGCCGCTTTGCCGTATCTGGCGGCGGCCGGAGTGGGGCGTTTGCTGATTGCCGATCACGATACGGTGTCGGATACCAATTTACAGCGCCAAGTGATTTTTTCTGAGCACGATTTGGAGAGGCCGAAAGTGGAAGCGGCGACCGAACGTTTACGTGCGATCAACAGCCGCTGCGAAGTGGTAGCTATTAATGAATGCCTGTCTGAAAAGCGCTTAATTAAGCTGGCGGCGGAAGCCGATATTTTGCTGGATTGCAGCGATAATTTTGCCACACGGCTGGCGGTGAATCGTGCCAGTGTAGCAACGGGTACGCCGTTGGTATCCGGTGCGGCGGTGCGCTTTGCTGGCCAGTTGGCACTGTTTCGACCGGACTTGCCTGATGCGCCGTGTTATGCCTGTTTGTTTGACGGCGAAGAGGCCGATGACGGCGCATGTGCATTGTTTGGCGTGTTCAGCCCGTTGGTGGGCGTGATCGGCGCTTCGCAGGCGGTGTTGGCGTTGAATACGCTGATGGGCATCGGCAAGGTTTCTTATCAGCAGTTGTCGGTTTATGATGCGCTGCGGGGCAACTGGCAACAGTTTGCGTTGACGAAAAATCCGGCCTGCCTGGTGTGCAGCGGCAACCATCAACAAGGTGATACGGCATGAGAGCGGTGATACAGAAGGTCACGCGGGCGCAAGTGGATGTATTAGATAGCGAAAGCCGCGAAACCTGCGGCAAAATCGGCGCGGGCTTGATGGTATTACTGGGCGTAGGGCATGACGACGGGGCGCAGGATGCGCGCTATATTGCCGACAAAATTGCTTATTTGCGGATTTTTGAAGACGAAAACGGTCGTTTAAATCGCTCGGTGCAAGACATTGGCGGCAGTGTGCTGCTGGTGTCTCAGTTCACCTTGTACGCCGATGCGCGCAACGGACGGCGGCCTTCTTTTTCTGCCGCTGCCGCGCCGGAGGCGGCCAATGCGTGGTATGAAGAAGTGGCCGCTTTATTGCGCGGGCATGGTTTAACAGTGGAAACCGGCCGTTTTCAAAGCCACATGCAAGTGGATTTGTGTAACGACGGGCCGGTTACGTTGCTGCTGGATTCGCAAAAGCAGTTTTAAATGCCTGTCTGAAAAAGAATGACTGGAAAGAAGCAAGTAAGCGAAATAATATAAATGAAGCAACGATTGGTAAGAGGTGACTTGTTGTATGCAAAATGCAACAGACTTAATCTTAAGGTAGCCCATCCAGGCATGGTTTACTTGTGGCTAGAAGAAAAGGGAGGATAGATTTAAATAGATTATAGTTTACAAAAATTATAATGAATAAGATAATTAAGCCCAATTTTAAAGACTTTTCAGATAAGAAAGGTTTTTGAATAATGGTTTATAAAACAATAAATTAAAAAAATAATCGATAAGTTGATTGCGAATGACAGTACTTGTCGCAACAGCTTTATACAATAGCCTTTATTGGCAACAAACACATACGGTTTTCCCACATGACTGCGGAACGCAAAAACAGCAAAGAAGCCTTAGGCATACGCCTGGCTGATATGCTTACTCGACTCAATAACGGCGAATGCCTAGACGTGCAAGAATTGGCCGAACACTACGGCATTACTGTACGTAGCGCCCAGCGCGATATCAACCGCCTCTCTCCCTTGCTGACCCCCACCGGCAAACGCTTCTACCGGCTCGATCAAAGCCAATACGGTCATTTGAGTAAAAATGAAATTGAGCGCTTTTGCCGTTTTGTCAGCATCCAGAATCTGTTTCCCGAAAAGGAACGCGATTTCTATCTGCGCCATCTGCAGGAAAGCATCACCGTTAAAGGTTTTCAATACGAAGACATCAGCGACAAAAAGCCCGCCTTCGACAGCCTCCGCCATGCAATTGCCGAGCACCATCCGGTGGCTTTCCGCTACACCAAAGCCGGTGGCGAGCAGAAACACTATCGGATTGAGCCTTATCAATTAATCAACAAAAACGGTATCTGGTATCTGATTGGCCTGATGCAAGGGCGGCAGAAAACCTTCTGCTTCACCCAAATCGACCAATTAAACTTACTGCCGGAAACCTTTCAGCCTGATTCCGCTTTTAGCGATGCGGTGAAAAACACCGACAGTATTTCCCACGGTAACCAATTAAAGGAAATCGTGATTCAGGTCAGCCCTGCCGTCGCACCGTATTTCCAACGCCGTAAATTATTGCCCAATCAAACACAAATCTGCCAACTCGATAACGGCGGCCTGCTGCTGGCCTGCCGTGAAGTTAACGAAATGGAAGTGCTGCCGATAGTGCAATATTGGATTCCACATCTACACATCATCAGCCCCGGTTATTTGCAGGACAAAATCATTGGCCGTCTGAAAGATTATTTGAATTTATAACAACGGAGAAAAATACATGGCACTTACTCCGTACCACTCTTACTCAATGGCTGGAAGCCGACGAAATAGAAAATGGTGACGATTATAATCCGAAGTTCGACTTAAAAATTTGAATATTATTAGAAAAAAATAATCAAGCCTATCGGGAAGAGTGTTGGGAAGGGAGAAACATCAGTAATCGATTTCATAGCAGTATGGACGTAGCAGTAGAGACGATACCTCTATATTTTGGGGTGTTATGACTTTTTTATTTATCAATTAGGAGTGAATCATGTTTGTACAAAACTTAAATGCAAAACAACAGGCCGCTTTATTGTATATGGCAAAAGCTGTTGCTCATGCCGATGGTAATATGGATGAATTGCAATTGGGGATGATGGAAATTCTCGCAAAACAAGCTGAGGCTGGTGTTAAAGAGATGGTGGTGCCATTGGATGAGTTGCCGATTTTGTTTGATACAGAGCGTAGCCGCTGTTCATTATTGCTTGAGTTGCTGGGTATTGCTCATGTTAATAATGAATATCACGTTCATGAAAAAGATTTGATTGGTCAGTATGCGAATATTCTACAGATTAGCCCAGAGAAACTGATTGCTTTGGAGGCATGGGTAGAGAAGCAAATAGCATTGTCTCAAGAGATTGAAACTATTCTTGGTTAATTTTGGAAAATTATTTTAAGGAGATAAATCATGCCTTTACCTTTTATTTTAGCTGGTGCGGCAATTGCTGCAGCGAGTTATGGTGCAAAAAAAGGTTATGACGGTTATCAGGATAAAAGTAAAGCTGATGAAATCGTTCAGACATCAAAAAAACACTATGAACAAAATAAAAAAATCTTTGATAGTGTGAATGAACGAACCAATATTCAATTGGAAAATCTGGGCGCCTTACAGTTAAAAATTGGCCAGGATTTTGCAGAATTTCGCAAAATTGCAGAGGAGCTGCTGAAAAAAATAAATCAAAGCGGTGATAAGGACTTAAAAGTATCCATACCGGCCTATAAGCTGGAAAAAATTGAATCGATGGCTATGTCCGCTACGACTTATATAGCCAATTTGGCGAAAGCTGGTGTTGTAGGTGGTGCAGCTGCTTATGCGGTCTATGGTGGAGTGATGGCGCTGGCTGCTGCTTCCACGGGTACCCCGATTGCTGCTTTATCTGGTGTTGCTGCATCTAACGCCACTTTAGCTGCGATTGGTGGCGGTTCGTTGGCGACAGGTGGTTTGGGTATAGCTGGTGGTACGGCAGTTTTAGGAGGCGTAGTAGTCGCTCCTATATTAGCTGTTGCTGGTTGGGCTTATGCGTCTCATGCAGCAGAAGCTTTAGTGGATGCAGAGAAAATGCGTCAAGAGGCAAATGATGCTGTGGTTAAAATGGAGTTAGCAGGTAAGTATTTAAGTAATTTGGGAGATTATGCTGCTAAGGTTCATGCGGAAACAGCGCGAATTTATCAATTCTTTGGTAGTTATTTTCAAGACTTGAAAGCTATGGATGCGTTTATCCGTAATGGTGGTGATGTAGATCAAGTGGAGGAGGCTGTAATTAGAATTATCAGCAATGGTTATGCGGTTGCAGCGATTTTAACAGATTTGATTATGACCCCTTTGTTTAAGCCAAAGATGCACTTGAATAATCCGCCGGTAATTAAGGCGGATGGAACGATTGAGGTAGAAAGTGTAGCGGTTGATAAAGATGGCAATGTCGAGATAGAGAAAGATAGCCATGGTATGCAAGTGATCAATGCAGAGGCGATTGATCATGCACTGGAACAGACGCAAGAGCAGGCCAAGGGTTTGGGTTAGTAAGCTGTCAATTTGCTTTTAGCCGGAGGTGGTCGGCTAAAAGCAAATTCTTTAGATTATTTAGGGGATAATATGTCGAATACTCAATGCCGAGACTTTGATTGGAGTGGTGAGCTACACAAAACCGTTGTACATAGCTTAACTACAACATTTGGTCTGGACTTTCTGCTGCTGGAAGATAAAGCAGGAGGGGATGTTGATACGGTACACAATGTTCGTAACGGTGTTTGGGCAACGAAAAAAGCAGAGCGAGCTTATCAAAGCAGAGGGCAGTATGATTCTCATGCTTATCATAGCCATGAAAACTATATTGCGAAGGGGAGGGAAGATAAAGCAGCACAGAAAAATGGTGAGTTGTATGATGCATATCGAAATAAAACCATGGGGCAACGTGAAGACCGTCATTTAGATCATACGGTATCTGCACATGAAATACATAATGATGCTGGTAGAGTATTGGCTGAGGCGAATGGGGTGGAGTTGGCCAACCAATCCAGCAATCTGAATTCTACTGGTGCATATGTCAATATAAAGAAAAGCAATCAGACGACTGAGCAATTTTTGAACAATCATTCTGCTTATAAAGAGCAAAAAATAGCTTCTATTCAATTGAATCAGGATAAGCTAAAAAGTATGCCGGAAAATACTCCACAGCAGCGGCA
>CALFOA010000159.1 GCA_937919795.1 uncultured Neisseria sp. | reverse complement strand
GAGGATTACACCTTCCCATTGGCCGTAAGTCGGTGAGTCAGGGCGGATGTCGACGGCTACGTCGAATACTTCACCGCGAACGCAACGTACCAATTTACCTTGCGGGTTGATGGTTTGGAAGTGCAGGCCGCGCAATACGCCTTTTTGTGAACGGGAATGGTTGTCTTGCACGAAGTCCAAATCAATGTTCAGCAATTCGCGGTAACGGTTTTTTTCGAAGGTTTCTAAGAAAAAACCACGTTCGTCGCCGAATACTTTGGGCTGGATGATTTTGACGCCTTCAATCTTGGTGTCGATAACTTGCATAACTTTCTTTCTGTTTGAGGGTTTTCAGACAGGCATTGTGTAATCAGAATGCCTGTCTGAAACTGTATCGTTATTTTGCGCCGTCCAGCAGACGTTGCAGATACTGGCCGTAACCGGTTTTAGACAAGGGCTTGATGCGCTCGGCCAGTTCTTCTTTGCTCAACCAACCTTTGTTGTAAGCAATTTCTTCCAAGCAGGCCACTTTCAAACCTTGACGGCTTTCGATGGTTTGCACGAAATGGCCAGCTTCCATCAGGCTGTCGTGGGTGCCAGTGTCGAGCCAAGCAAAGCCGCGGCCGAGCAGTTCCACATTCAAAGTGCCTTCTTCCAGATACATCTGGTTAATGCTGGTGATTTCCAATTCGCCACGGGCAGACGGTTTGACCTGTTTGGCTTTTTCAACGATGGTGTTGTCGTAGAAGTAGAGGCCGGTTACCGCATAATTGGATTTCGGTTTGGCCGGTTTTTCTTCGATAGACAAGGCTTTGAAGTTTTCGTCAAATTCCACCACACCGAAACGCTCCGGATCGGCTACTTGGTAACCGAATACGGTGGCGCCACTTTCGCGCTTGGCGGCTTGTTCCAGCTTGCGGCCGAAGCTTTCGCCGAAGTAGATGTTGTCACCCAGAATCAAGCAGGCGCTGTCGCCGTCCAAGAACTCTTCACCAATCAGGAAGGCCTGTGCCAAGCCGTCGGGGCTAGGCTGGATGGCGTAGCTGAGGTTGATGCCGAAGTCGGAACCATCACCCAAGAGGCGTTGGTAGCCGGGCATATCGTCCGGGGTGGAAATTACCAAAATGTCACGGATGCCAGCCAGCATCAGCACTGAAATCGGGTAATAAACCATCGGTTTATCATAAATCGGCAGCAGTTGTTTGGAAACGCCGCGGGTAATAGGGTAAAGACGGGTGCCTGAGCCACCGGCCAATACGATACCTTTCATGTGGATACTCCTTGGTAAATGGTGGATATTAGGAATTCAAGCCCAAGCGTTCGCCTTGGTAGTTGCCATCCAATACGGCTTGCCACCAGTCTTGGTTATCGAGATACCATTCCACGGTTTTGCGGATGCCGGTTTCGAAGGTTTCTGCCGGTTTCCAACCCAGATCACGGCCGATTTTGGCTGCGTCGATGGCGTAGCGGTGATCGTGGCCGGGGCGGTCGGTAACGTGGGTAATCAGCTCTTGGTAAGAAGACAGATTCGGGGTGTTCGGGTTTTGTGCGGTCGGGCGCAGCTCATCCAAGATGGTGCAGATGGTTTTCACCACTTCAATGTTTTTACGCTCGTTGTGACCGCCGATGTTGTAGGTTTCGCCGTTGGCGGCTTTGGTGAACACGGTCCACAGTGCGCGGGCGTGGTCTTCTACAAACAGCCAGTCACGGATTTGGTTGCCTTCGCCATATACCGGCAGTGGTTTGCCAGCCAAGCTGTTCAGAATCATCAACGGAATCAGTTTTTCCGGGAAGTGGAACGGGCCGTAGTTGTTTGAGCAGTTGGTCAGCACGATGGGCAGGCCGTAAGTGCGGTTCCAGGCGCGTACCAAGTGGTCGCTGGAAGCTTTACTGGCAGAGTAGGGGCTGCTTGGCGCGTAAGGCGTGGTTTCGGTGAACAAGTCGTCGGTGCCGTGCAGGTCGCCGTACACTTCGTCGGTAGAAATGTGGTGGAAGCGGAAAGCGGCTTTGTCTGCTTCAGACAGGCCGTTCCAGTATTGACGGGCAGCTTCCAGCAGGGTGTAGGTGCCAACGATATTGGTTTCGATAAAGTCAGAGGGGCCGTCAATAGAGCGGTCTACGTGGCTTTCGGCTGCCAAGTGCATTACGCCGCAAGGTTGGTGTTCGGCAAACAGTTTGTCGAGCGCGGCGCGGTCGCAGATATCGGTTTGTGAGAAGATGTAACGAGGGTTGTCGGACACGCTGTCGAGTGAGTGCAGGTTGCCAGCGTAAGTCAGTTTATCAATGTTGATAACGGTAAAGTCGGTATCGTTAATCAGATGACGAATAACGGCGGAGCCAATAAAACCGGCACCACCGGTCACAAAAACGGTGTTTTTTTGCATGATATAAACCTAGGTAATGTTGAAATCGATTGTGTATTTCTAGTTAAGGGAAAAACGCTAAAAAGTTCTTTAGTTACTAATTTTATCACTTTGGTAAAAATTAGTTTCTAATTAAGTTTGAAAGCTGCGCGAACATGATAAACGATTCATGATTTTGATTTTTATGTGTTATTTATTAATGCCAGACAGATTTTTACATCATTGCCCAGCACTGTGCAGTGGGTGGGATGCCACTGCGGTGGCTGTAGTAATGTTTCATTGTTTTCCGGTAAGGCAAATAAACTACGAGCCGCTGCCCCCAGTATTTTCGGGGATTGGTAAAGAATAATTTCGTCGATCAAGTTTTGGCGGATAAAGGCAGCGTTGAGTTCTGCACCGGCTTCGATCAAAATCTCACCATATCCTTGGATAGCCAATTGTTCTAAAAGTTCATGAAGGTTAATTTGCAGATTTCCCGTTGCTGAGTTTAGCGCCAGAATTTGCACATGCGGGTAGGCGAGAAACGGAGCGTGGTCGGCCGGGTTTTGATTGAGGGTGACAATCAGGGTGGGGCTGTTGCTGTCTTGAATAATTTTGCTGTGCAAGGGAGTGCGCAGGCGGCTATCTAGGATGATGCGGGTAGGTTGCCGCAGGGTGGGGAAGTCGCGTACGTTGAGCAGCGGGTCGTCGGCCAATACGGTGCCGATGCCGGTGAGCACGGCGCAACTTTCGGCGCGCAGTTTTTGTACGTCGGCGCGGGCTTCGGTGCCGGTAATCCATTTGCTGCTGCCGTCGGAGAGGGCGGTTTTGCCGTCTAAACTGGCGGCGCATTTGAGCCGCACAAACGGGCGCTTGCGCTCGATGCACGACAGAAAGCCGCGGTTGAGTTCACGTGCTTCGACTTCGAGCAGGCCTGAAGAGACGCTGATACCGGCGGCTTCCAGTAGGGCAAAACCTTTACCGGCCACCAGCGGATTGGGGTCGCTCATGGCGCATACCACCCGTTTAATGCCGGCTTCAATTAGTGCGGCTGCGCAAGGTGGGGTGCGGCCGTGGTGGCTGCATGGTTCGAGGGTGACATAAGCGGTGGCGCCTTCGGCAAGGTTGCCGGCTTGGCGCAAGGCATGAACTTCTGCGTGCGGTTCGCCGGCCTTGAGGTGGAAGCCTTGACCGACGATTTGGCTGCCGCGAGCAATCACACAGCCGACGCGGGGGTTCGGCGATGTAGAGTAAAGGCCTTGGCGGGCGAGCGATAAGGCGGTTTGCATCATTTGGGTGTCGAGTTCGCTGAACATGATGGGCTTTCGTGGGCGGATCAGAATTATTGTAGATAAGTGAGTTGAGTTTGTCCGGTTGATGGTTTGTATGGCGGGAAATGGGGATAAGCTTGAGATGGATAGTTGTTTGCAGTAGATATTGAATGCCTGTCTGAAAAAGAAAAAGCGGCGCTTGATTATCGAAGCGACGCTTTTTTCAGACAGGCATGGATTTATTTAACCAGTTTCACATCTTTCAATACTTCGTTCAGCTGCTCAGAAGAAGCGCTGTAGCTGTTGGCACAGATATTATAGATGTTGTCGGCTTCGTAAACTGCCAAGCAATTTTCGTTTAAGGTGTTGTCTTCTTTATCTTTTTGGCTAAAACGGTAGCTCATGCGGTTTTCAGTGGCGACACCGGCTTCTACATTGCTGAGGCTTTTGTCTTGTTCCAACGCGGCTTTCAGTTTGTTGAAATAGTCAGCGGCTGGGCTTTGCGGTTTGCCGAGGTTTGCTACATATACGGTAATTTCGCTGGCCGGGTCGTGTTGCAACAGCGTCAAGTCTGTGGCAGCCAAGCCGTCGGGTAACAAATCTTTGTTTTGCATGGCGTCGGCAAACTGGCTGCCCTGAATGCTGAGACTGATTTTGCTGTCGCTGCTGGTAAGGGTTTGCACGGCATTGGCCGAAGCGGCAGCATCGGTGATGGCTGAGGCGGCGGATGAGGTGCTGGCGGCCACTGAAGTGGTGCCTTTTTGTTCGCAGGCGGCGAGGCCGATGGCGGCAACGGCGGTGAGGGTGAGTAGCAGTTTGTTCATACTTGTGTATCCGGTCATTATTTATGCTAAGTAATAGTGAGTATAACAAAGGCCAAGGTTTTTTTGTGTTAACGGCTGAGGTGGCGGGGTGTTGAGTGGTAATTTTCTGCCGTGTTCTTGCCGATAAATGGTGCTAAATGCCTGTATTCGACTGGATTTTTGTATAAATAAAGGCTTGGCGGGTATTTATGCAACAACGCCGACCGAGCGGGCAATCGCGATTCCTTCTTCTTCGCTGAGGTAGCGAGGTTCGGCGGGGCGGTCGCGGTGGATGATGCTGCCGTTTTCGAACAACACCAATTCGTCGCAGGCCAGTTGCTGCCAGTTTTCGTTGCCGGTTAAGGGCAGGGTGGCGATGACGGCGACCCGGTCTTTCGGGGTGGTGACGGAAGAAAAATCGATGGCGACGTCGTCGTCGAGCAAATGGGCTTCGCCAAACGGGGCTTGGCGGACGATGTAATACAGTAGAGTGCTGGCGTGGGCGAACATCCAGTCGCCGTTGGACATCAGGCAGTTAAACAAACCGTGGCCACGGATTTGTTGCACCAAGCTGCTGACGGTGGCGAACAGGGTGGCGGTGTCGGGTTTTTCATCGAAACGCTGGCGCAATTCTTCTAAGATGAAACAAAAGGCGCGCTCGGAATCGGTGGTGCCGACCGGGCGGTAGTATTGGCCGCGCGGCGGGTGGAAGTTTTCGAGGTGGCCGTTGTGGGCAAACATCCAGTATTCGCCCCACAATTCGCGGATAAACGGGTGGGTGTTGGCCAGCGAGGTGGTGCCTTGGGTGGCTTTGCGGATGTGGGCGATGACGTTTTCGGACTTGATTTGATAGCTGTTGACCAAGTCGGCCACCGGCGACTGGGCGCTGGGTTTGTCGTCGTGGAACAGGCGCACGCCTTTGCGCTCGAAAAAGCCGATGCCGAAGCCGTCGATGTGGTGGTCGGTGAGGCCGCCGCGCATGCGAAAACCTTCGAAGGAGAAGATGATGTCGGTGGGGGTGTTGCAGTTCATCCCCAGCAGTTGGCACATTGGGTGGTGTCCTTGGTTGAGCTATGGTGAACGGGAATGCCTGTCTGAAAATAAAATAGTTATTTTCAGACAGGCATTTGAGTTTTTTAGCGGTTTTGATGGTGCAAACCGAGTACGTCCTGCATATCAAACAAGCCGTTTTGATGACGGCGCAGCCACACGGCGGCGCGAACGGCACCGGCGGCGAAGGTCATGCGGCTGGACGCTTTGTGGGTGATTTCTACTCGCTCGCCTTCGGTGGCAAACAGTGCGGTGTGGTCACCCACCACGTCGCCGCCGCGTACGGTGGCAAAGCCTATGGTTTGCGGGTCGCGCGCGCCGGTGTGGCCTTCGCGGCCGTAAACGGCGCATTGTTTTAGGTCGCGGCCGAGCGCGTCGGCAATCACTTCGCCCATGCGCAGGGCGGTGCCGCTGGGGGCGTCGACTTTATGGCGGTGGTGCGCTTCGATGATTTCGATGTCGTAGCCTTCGTTGAGCACACGGGCGACGGTGTCGAGAATGTGGAAGGTGAGGTTGACGCCGACACTGTAATTGGCGGCAAACACGATGCTGATTTTTTCGGCGGCCTGCTGGATGGCGGCTTTACCGGCATCGTCGAAACCGGTGGTGCCGATAATCATGCCCACGCCGTGTTCTACGCATTTTTGCAGGTAGTTTAAGGTCGGCTCGGGGCGGGTGAAGTCGATTAAGATATCGCAGGCGGAGAGTACGGCATCGACATTGTCGCTGATGGCCACGCCGGTTTTCAGGCCGAGGGCGAAACCGGCATCGAGGCCGAGGGCGTCGGAACCGCTGTGTTCTAAGGCACCGGCCAATTCGGTTTCGGGATGGCGGGCAACGGCTTCGACCAATACGCGGCCCATGCGGCCGTTGGCGCCGGCAATGGCGATTTTGAGTGCGCTCATGGAGTGGGAGTCCTCTGAGATTGGGAGTATTTGTTGTTGAATGGCTTTCAGACAGGCATTGTTTTGAATAATGCCTGTCTGAAAGATAATATATGAATCGCCGAAGGATTACTGATCAGGCGTCCACAACGGTTGTGCAGCGGCGGGTGCTTCCTGTTGGGCTTGAGCCTGAGCCTGTTGTGCCGCTTGAATTTGCGCGCCGTAGCGTTGCTGCAATTCTTTAGAGGCGTGCTCAATGGCGTTGCCTTCGGCTTTCACCAGTTGGTCGTTTTGGAAAGTCAGCGTGAGGTTGCGTACTTCTTGTACGATACCGTTGCGGCTGACTTG
>CALFOA010000158.1 GCA_937919795.1 uncultured Neisseria sp. | reverse complement strand
ATCCCCATGGCCGGCAATACCTTCGGACAACTCTTCACCGTAACCACCTTCGGCGAAAGCCACGGCCCCGCATTGGGCTGCATCATCGATGGCTGCCCGCCCGGTTTATCGCTCAACGAAGCCGACATCCAGCACGACCTCGACCGCCGCAAGCCCGGCACCAGCCGGCATGTTACCCAGCGCCGCGAAGCCGACGAAGTGGAAATCCTCTCCGGCGTATTCGAAGGCAAAACCACCGGCACCCCCATTGCCCTGCTAATCCGCAACACCGACCAGCGCAGCAAGGACTACGGCAACATCGCCCGCCAATTCCGCCCCGGCCACGCCGATTACACTTATTGGCACAAATACGGCACCCGCGATTACCGCGGCGGCGGCCGCTCATCTGCCCGCGAAACCGCCGCCCGCGTAGCCGCCGGTGCCATTGCCAAAAAATGGTTAAAAGAGCAATTCGGCGTGGAAATCATTTCTTATGTCACCCAAGTCGGCGAATGCGAAATTGCGTTTGAAGGCTATCAACACATCAGCGAAAACCCGTTTTTTGCCGCCAACCAGTCGCAAATCGCCGAATTGGAAAGCTATATGGACAGCGTGCGTAAATCGCTGGATTCAGTCGGCGCCAAACTGCGGGTGGAAGCCTCTAATATTCCGGTCGGCTTGGGCGAACCGGTATTCGACCGCTTAGACGCCGACATCGCCCATGCGCTAATGTCGATTAACGCCGTCAAAGGGGTGGAAATCGGCGACGGCTTCGATGTGGTCGCCCAACGCGGCAGCTACCACGGCGACGAACTCACGCCAGAAGGCTTTTTATCCAACCACGCCGGCGGTATCCTCGGCGGCATTTCCACCGGCCAAACCATCACCGCCAATTTCGC
Organism: uncultured Neisseria sp.; assembly: GCA_937919795.1. Taxonomy (GTDB): domain Bacteria; phylum Pseudomonadota; class Gammaproteobacteria; order Burkholderiales; family Neisseriaceae; genus Neisseria. The sequence continues at coordinate 1,609 of CALFOA010000158.1, read as the reverse complement.
CATCAAACCCACCAGCAGCATCGCCACCGCGCGCAACAGCATCGATATCGACGGCAATCCGGTCGAAATCGCCACCCACGGCCGCCACGACCCCTGCGTCGGCCTGCGTGCCGCGCCGATTGCCGAGGCGATGATGGCACTGGTATTAATCGACCACGCTCTGCGCCACCGCGCACAAAATGCCGACGTATTGGTGAATACCCCTGATATCGCCCGCCGCGGTTAAACGCCACAAAAAAACCGGAAGAGCGGGTAAACCGCACTTCCGGCCAGAATGATTATAGCGGAAAAACTTATTTTTGCCACAAGGCAGCAAGCCGCAGACAGTACACATAGTACGACAAGGCGCAGCAATGCCGTGGCAGAAATAAAGTTTTTTCGCTATAGGCAGTGAGAGTTGTGTTAAGCCAATACCGCCTGCACCTGCGCTTGGTTGCATTGTTCTTGCACCATTGCTGCTAAAGTGGAACCGCTCACCGCCGCACCGCAAGCGTCTTGAAACGCCTGATTGATGGTGCTGTTGCTCACGGTTACACAAGTGCAATCAAATTCGAATTGCTCGATTTGCTTCTCGGCTCCGGAGAACCAATCTTTAATCGTAATCGAATCATCAGGCCGATCGCATGCAGTGATCACCAAATTGCCGCAGTCTTCGCTGAATACCAAATTTTCCAGATGGATGCCGTCTTTCAAGTTCAGCACATCGGTTTCGCAGACATCGCCGCAATCTTCGATCACATCATGGCCATAACCCGCCGCGAATACATACACATCCGCACCGGCACCGCCATTAAGCAAATCGTTGCCCAGTCCCCCGTCTAGGCGGTCGGCACCCTCGCCGCCGAATAAAACGTCTTCTCCGCAATCCCCGTATAAAATATCGCAACCGGCGTCGCCGTAGAGCGTATCGTTGCCGTCGCCGCCGTATAAAGTATCGTTACCACCCTTGCCATACAAGGTATCATCACCGGCTTCGCCTTTGAGGATATTGTCGGCATCATTGCCGGTTAACACATTGTCCAAGCCGTTACCGGTCAGATTGATGGCACCGTCGCCAATGGCGGTCAGGTTTTCCACATGTTCGGGTGAGGTATAACTCACCGAAGTGTAAACCGTGTCCATTCCCTCGCAATCATTTTCCACCACCACATCGCAAGCGTCATCGACATAATAGCTGTCATCGCCTTTACCGCCGTGCATATGGTCGGCACCTTTGCCGCCGTCGATTACATCGTTACCTTTGCCGCCGTAAATGGTATCGTTACCTCCGGCACCGTACAGATTGTCGTCGCAGGCAGAACCGGTGATGCAATCGTCTTTATCGCTACCGATCACATCATAGCCGCCTTTATGGTTCCAACTGCTCTGAAGGTGATCGGTAATCCATACTGCGTAAGCATTGTCCATACAGAAAGACCATTGTTTTTGCTGATGGTGATGGCTTTCCGGTTTGCAGAAACGATAAGAATAAGAATGGTGTGACATGATTCAATCTCCAAATGATAAACAACATAGTGAAAAAACATCATGAACCATCCGAATCCGGTAAAGCGCCTTTCGAAACCAACCGATGCGGCAAGCCGTATCAGGTGTTTTGTTATTGCGATAC
>CALFOA010000157.1 GCA_937919795.1 uncultured Neisseria sp. | reverse complement strand
AACCCAGCAAGTGATTAAATAAAAAAGGTTTCTTAAAATTCAAGTTGGATTCCCGCCTGCGCGGGAATGACGTCGGTAGGGAAACCTATATGATTACAAAGGAATGCCTGTCTGAAAAAATAAAACCGCAATCTTTTCAGACAGGCATTTACATAAAAAGGAGAACAACATGAGCGATTGGAATGCACGTTATCAGGGCGAAGATTATGCCTTTGGCACCGAGCCCAACGAGTTTGTTTTATCCATTATCCACCATCTGCCGAAAAGTGGCCGTGCGCTGGATTTGGCCACCGGCGAAGGGCGCAACGGCATTTTCTTGGCACAACACGGCTTGGACACCGAAGGCGTAGATTTGTCGGATGTCGGGCTGGCCAAAGCCGAGCGGTTGGCGGCGGAAAAAGGCGTGCGCTTTAGCACCCGTATCGCCGATATTGCCGCGATGGACATTCCCGAAGCGCATTACCAAGTAATCAGCAGCGTGTTCTGCCATTTCCCCGAACCCAAGCGCAGCGATGTGGCGCGCCGGATTATCGAAGGTTTGGCGCCCGGCGGCTATTTTGTCGGCGTGTATTACCACCCCGAGCAGGTGATACTGGGCACCGGCGGCCCGAGTGATCCCACTTGGTTGGGTACTTTGCGCGATATGGTGGAAAGTTTCGACGGGCTGGACTGGATTGTAGTCGAACACGTGCGCCGCGAAATACAGGAAGGCAGCCGCCATAAGGGCATGAGTTCGATGGTTCATCTGCTGGGGCGCAAGCCGGAATAAATCATCACAACGGAAATCAAATGATACGCACCAAAATCTGCGGTTTTACCCGCCCGGAAGATGCACAAGCGGCAGCCGAATTGGGTGTCGATGCCATCGGGCTGGTGTTTTATGAAAAAAGCAAACGCTTTGTCAGCATAGAGCAGGCGCAGGCGGTTGTGCGGGTGTTGCCGCCGTTTGTGAGTGTGGTGGCTTTGTTTGTTAACGAAAGTGCCGAGCGGATTGAAGAGATTCTGGCGCAGGTGCCGATTGATATTTTGCAGTTCCACGGCGACGAGCCGCCGGAGTTCTGCCGCCAATTCGCCCGCCCCTATATCAAGGCGGTGCGGGTGCAAAATACCGACGACATTCTTGCCGCCCAACAACACTATCCCGATGCCCGTGCTGTATTGTTCGACGCCCATATCGACGGCGAATACGGCGGCACCGGGCACAGTTTCGATTGGCAGATGTTGCCCGCACAATTAAACGGCCACTGGATACTTTCCGGCGGTTTAAACCCCGAAAACGTGGCAGAAGCTGTTAAAATCACCGGTTCAAAAATTGTGGACGTTTCCAGCGGCGTAGAAAGTGCGCCGGGAATCAAATCTGTTGAAAAAATGGCGGCGTTTTTGGCTGCATTGTGATACAAGCTTTGCTTGCTTGTAACTGTCAAAACTTAAATAAGGTAAACGATGATACCGTTGGGATTCGGTTGGTGGATGCTGTGGCCGTATCCATGTCTGCTGTTTGCTATCCTCATTAGTTGCAGACTGAATCTGTGGTTGATGACACGCTACTGGCAGTTGGGCAGGATAGGCTGGAATCAGTCGCAAATACGATGGTTTGCCAGATTGACCATCATATTGCAAATTTCAGCTTTACAGATCAGTATGGAATTGCTTTACGAAACGCATATCAAATCATTTTGGGTGATTCTTTTGTGCGTTGAAGTGGTTGGCGTATTGATGCAGTATTACTTGCTGCAGCTTGCCAAACCCAAGCGCTTAACGCGGGATTGGTTGATGCCTTGGATTATTGCCGCCATTCCCATTGCGGTAAGTTCTACCGCAATATTTACTGTTGTGCAGTGGCTTGAGTGGATGATGAAATCGGCCAGATAATTTTAAACAGCTCGTTTTCGCTTATCTACTACAATGCTTATTGATTGAAAAATAAGCAGTTTTTGAATGTTTTTTCGCTCTGAATACAACAAGAGCATATTGAATTTTATTATGGATCATCGAATCGGTGCATCCTATCCAGTTTGAAGGAATGATTACGATGCAAAACTACCAAGCCCCTAATGAACAAGGCTTTTTCGGCGAACACGGCGGCGTGTATGTTTCCGAAACCCTGATTCCGGCCTTGCAGGAATTGGCCGATGCCTATCAACAAGCGAAAAATGATCCGGCTTTTTGGGAGGCGTTTCACCATGATTTGAAACATTATGTCGGCCGCCCCAGCCCGGTTTACCATGCCGAACGCCTGTCTGAAAAACTCGGCGGCGCGCAAATTTGGTTGAAACGCGAAGACCTCAACCACACCGGCGCGCATAAGGTGAACAATACCATCGGCCAGGCTTTGCTGGCGCAGCGCATGGGTAAAAAACGGGTGATTGCGGAAACCGGCGCCGGCCAGCACGGTGTGGCTTCGGCGACGGTGGCCGCCCGTTTCGGTATGGAATGCCATGTGTATATGGGCGCCGACGACATTCAGCGCCAAGCGCCGAATGTGTTTCGCATGAAATTGTTGGGTGCCAATGTGGTGAGCGTGGAGAGTGGCAGCCGCACGCTGAAAGATGCGATGAACGAGGCGATGCGCGAATGGGTGGCCTGTGTGGACGATACTTTTTACATCATCGGCACCGCCGCCGGTCCCGCGCCGTATCCTGAAATGGTGCGTGATTTTCAATGTGTAATCGGCAATGAAGCGAAAGAGCAGATGTTGGAAGCGATCGGCCGCCAGCCTGATGTGGCGGTGGCTTGCGTGGGCGGCGGTTCAAACGCCATCGGCTTATTCCATCCCTATATCGCCGAAACCGGCGTCACCAGCCTGAAGATCAAGCACAACAACGTGCTGGGCTATTTCATCGAGACGCACGGGCAGAAAAGCTTCAACGGCGTCAAGGTTCTGAATGGCGTCGATCTGGAAGTCGCGCGTGGCGATGTGGTGTGTCTCATCGGTCCGTCCGGTTCCGGGAAGTCGACGTTCATGCGTCTGCTGCTCGGAGCCGAGGTGCCGACCTCGGGTGACATTCGCGTCTCGAAGTTCCACGTCAACAAGCTGCCCAGCCGGCATATCCCGAGCCTGCGCCAGGTGCTCGGCTGCGTGTTCCAGGATTTCCGGCTGCTGCAGCAGAAGACGGTGTTCGAGAACGTGGCGTTCGCGCTCGAGGTGATCGGCAAGCGCCCGGACACCATCAACCG
>CALFOA010000156.1 GCA_937919795.1 uncultured Neisseria sp. | reverse complement strand
TTCCGATCTACCGCAAACAGCCGCTGATTATCGTGGCCGGCGCCGACTACGGCCAAGGTTCGTCACGCGACTGGGCAGCCAAAGGCGTGCGCTTGGCCGGCGTGGAAGCGATTGTGGCCGAAGGTTTCGAGCGCATCCACCGCACCAACTTAATCGGCATGGGCGTGCTGCCACTGCAATTCAAAGCAGGTGTAAACCGCAAAACGCTGGAATTGGACGGCACCGAAACCTATGATGTGGTCGGCAAACGCGAACCGCGCTGCGATTTGACCTTGGTGATCCACCGCAAAAACGGCGAAACGGTAGAAGTACCGGTTACCTGCCGCTTGGATACCGCCGAAGAAGTGTTGATTTACGAAGCCGGCGGCGTACTGCAACGCTTCGCGCAAGACTTCTTGGAAGGTAATGCGTAAACAACTTTAGGCAGCCGAAAGGCTGCCTTTTTCTGAAACTAAATTTTCCTTTATAGTAAATCTATCCTGAGACAGAGCAAGACATAAAGACCATTGCATTATTTTCGAGCGCTTACAAATGAGTTTGTTTACCAAGTTTATTAGTTTTTTCAACATGCTACTCTTAGCCGTCATTGTCCGTCAGAGCTTTATTGTCCATGGAGATGGACCAGGAGGATTTTTTGAATTGATGACTAAAATCCTACTTGGACAAATTTCATTAGCATGCTTCGCCTTTTTCATTTTCTATTCCCTTAAAATGAAAAAAAATGACAAAACCACCGGAATGTCTATAACAACTTCCGTGATTTTTTGCATATTTTGTATATTTGTTTTTGATGCTTGTTCTGATACACAAGGTTATTGCAGAAAGTGGCACTTCTATTCCTCTTCTCAACCCGGCGAAAACTTGATTTCAGCAGCATCTTAAACAACAGGAGAAACATAATGAAACTACTCAAATTTTTATTCGTCACCGCCAGCCTTGCCCTTGCCGGCGGTGCTTTCGCCGCCACCCATACTTGGACGGCAGGCAGCGATTATGAAGGCGAAGTGAATGTCGCCATCGGTGGCGGTGTACCGGTGGTGTGGTATTGTTCCGGCGGTAAATGTGTACTCAACGGCCCCTGGGGTGGTGGCCTGAACATGCAGGCCTGCCAAAATCTTGCCCGCCGCGTGGGTACATTAAGCTATTACCGCAACGACACCGGCAAAGAATGGTCGGCCAAAAAACAGCCCAACAAATTAGCACAATGTAACCAGGCCGCCAAATAAGCAGCAGCGCCGGTCAATCCAATAAGCAAATGCCTGTCTGAAAGCAGCACACAGCTTGCTTTCAGACAGGCATTGTTCTCTTTTTCAAGTTTATTCCCGATAAAACACCGCCAACCACACCGTAGCCTGTTCCGCATTCGTCAGCGCCACCCGATGTTTGCAATGCGCCGGGATATTCAAATAATCGCCTGCACTCAACGAAACCTCGCTACCATCGGCAAACGCCAATACTGCACTGCCTTGCAGCAGCATCACCCATTCGGCTTCATCCTGATCGTACCAGCCTTGTTCGGGCGAACTTTGGCCGTATGAGATGATGCGTTCAATGCGGATATTGGGGGTGCGCAAAATGTCTTGAAAAACTTCTTGATTGCTTTGC
>CALFOA010000155.1 GCA_937919795.1 uncultured Neisseria sp. | reverse complement strand
TGCTTGCGGGCGAGCCGCCCGCGCTCCCAGCATTATATTCAAGGGGATTTAAAAATGAATCTAATCGGCCAACAATTGGATGGCGAGATTGTGCGTTGGCAGGATGATAAAGGTTTCGGTTTTATCCGCAGCTCCAAATTATCTAAAGACGTATTCTTCCATATTCGTGCTTATCGTGCATCAGGCAAGCGGCCGCAAGTGGGGGAGCGGGTGGTATTTGTGCTGGAACAAAACCGCGAGGGTAAGTTGCAGGCGGTGCAAGTGCAGGAATGGCAGTTTGTCCGCCAGAAACAGGTTCGCCAACGCCGTCGGCAGGAGCAGCAGGCGGCGTTTGAATCCGGGCAGACGGCTCATTTGTTGATGGTAGCGGCGGTATACGCGGCCTTGGCGGTTTTGGTATTTATGGGCAAATTACCGATAGAGGTATGGCTTTGGTATGCCGGGCTGGGGGCGCTGACTTTTTTGTTTTATTGGAAAGACAAGCGGGCGGCGCAGCAAGGCGGGTGGCGCACGCCGGAGAAGACTTTGCATCTGTTGAGCCTGTTGGGCGGTTGGCCGGCTGCGTGGCTGGCGCAGGTTTATTTACGGCATAAGTCGCAAAAAGCGGAATTCAGAGTGGTTTATTATGTAACGGTGGTAGGCAATCTGGCCTTATTGGTTTATGTAGCGAAAAACGGTTGGTCTGATTTTCTGCGTTATCTTTAAATAAACAAATGCCTGTCTGAAAAAATGTTTCAGACAGGCATTTTTATCGCTCAACGTTTATTTCAATACTTCGGCAAACGCATTGGCCACATAATCGATATTGGCTTCATTCAAACCGGCTACACACATGCGACCGGAAGCGACGAGGTAAACGGCAAACTCGTCTTGCAGGCGCTGTACTTGCTCGGGGCTGAGGCCGGTGTAGCTGAACATGCCGCGCTGTTTGATGAAGTAATCGAAGTTTTTCTGCGGCAGTTTGGCGCTCAATACTGCGTGCAGTTTTTGGCGCATGGCGCGGATGCGGTCGCGCATTTCGCCGACTTCGCCTTGCCATTGGGCGAACAGTTCCGGTGAGTTCATCACTTCGGCGGTAACGTAACCACCGTGGGCAGGCGGGCTGGAATAGATGCGGCGCACGGTGGCTTTGAGTTGGCCGAACACCAATGCAGCTTCGTCGGCAGTGGGGCAGACCACGCTCAGGCCGCCAACGCGCTCGCCGTACAGCGACAGGTTTTTGGAGAACGAGTTGCTGACAAACAGCGGCAAGCCCATTTCTACCGCTTTGCGGATGGCATAAGCATCGTGATCCATGTCTTCGCCGAAGCCTTGGTAAGCGATGTCCATAAACGGAATCAGCTTGCGGGTTTGCACCACTTCCAATACCGCATCCCATTGCGCGTGGGTTAAATCGACGCCGGTGGGGTTGTGGCAGCAGGGGTGCAGCAGCAAGACGCTGTTTTCCGGCAGGCTCAAGAAAAAGGCCAGCATTTCTTCAAACTTCACGCCGACGGTAGCCGGGTCGTAATAAGGATAAGTGCCGACTTCAAAACCGGCGCCTTCGAAAATGCTGCGGTGGTTATCCCAAGTGGGATCGCTTACATAAACTTTGGCTTTGGGAAACCAGCGGTGCAGAAAATCGGCGCCCACTTTCAAAGCACCCGAGCCGCCCAAAGTTTGAATGGTGGCGATACGCTTGGCGGCGAGGGCAGGGTTGTTTGGGCCGAACAGCAGGTTTTGCACGGCGCTGCGGTAGGCAGCCAGGCCTTCCATCGGCAGGTAGGGGCGCGGCTGCGCGGTGGCGGCACGGCGTACTTCGGCTTCGCGCACACTGCCCAATACCGGCAGTTTGCCGTTGGCATCAAAATAAATGCCGATGCCGAGGTTTACTTTTTCGGTGCGGCTGTCGTTGTTGAAGGTTTCGACCAAACCGAGAATGGGGTCGCCCGGATAGAATTCGACGTGTTGAAACATATTTTTCCTTTCTGGATTTGAGCATCAG
>CALFOA010000154.1 GCA_937919795.1 uncultured Neisseria sp. | reverse complement strand
AGGCGGAATTGGCGCATAGAAATAGTTGAAACAAAATGCCTGTCTGAAAGATTTTTTCAGACAGGCATTTTAGTTGTTAAAGCTTAAAACACCCGAGTAGCAAACACCTGCGGATTCGGTTCGTTCAAATCCATATCGAAGTCGTCTACCGTAATCGCGATTTTCACCAAACGGCGGGCTTCGCGCAGTTGTTCCGCTTGTTCTTCGCTAATCAGTTGCAATTCAACCGCTTGGCTGATTCTGGCCGATGGCGTTTCGGCGGTGAGCTGGCCTTTGGCTTCGGCTTTACGAATCAGTTGCTCGAGTTTGCCGGTTTGCCGTGCGGCGGCCAGGGCGGGTTTGAGTACCGCCAGCGGTTCGTACAACTCATCAACCTCGGCTTGCGGCTGGAAGCGGAAGCGGGTGAGGCGTTCGAGCATCTCGTCGTGGCGTTGCATATCGGTGGCCACTTGGTGCGCCAGTTGGTCGCTCGGTGCCGTTTCGCGTTGCCCCAACGGCAGCACCACGATGCGCAGCAGGGCGGCGGCCCAGCGGTTGGGCAGGTTGGCGATCAGCCCGGCCAGCGCGCTTTCGGTTTCGTATAAGGCGAGGCGCACGGCGTATTCGGCCAGCGGTAAATCGGCGGCTTGGCGACCTTCGCGCTCGAAGCGTTTTAAGCAGGCGGAGGCGATATAGAGGTTGGAAAACGCGTCGGCCAGCCGGCCTGAAAGGCTTTCGCGCCGTTTCAAATCGCCGCCCAGGCTCAACATGGCGACGTCGGCGGCAAAGGCGAAGGCGGCGCTCAAGCGGTTGAGGCGGCGATAGGCAAACGCCAGCGAGCCACCGGGGGTTTGGCCGCCGCCTTTGCGGATGCCGAATACGAAACTGCGGGCGGCATTGCGGCTGCTTTGGCGCAAATGTTGGCTGAACACGCGGTCGAACGCGGCAGCATCATCGGCTTGCAGCGCTTGAATTTCGGCCAACACATGGTGATGGCAGCGGAACGCGCCCTGGCCGAAAATCATCAGGCAGCGGGTGAGAATGTTGGCGCCTTCTACCGTGATGCCGATCGGCACGGCGTTGTACATCGCGGCCAGATAGTTGCGCGGGCCGCCGACTACCGCGCGGCCGCCGTGGATGTCCATCGCGTCGTTGATCACTTTGCGCAGCCGCTCGGTATTGTTGAATTTCACCATGGCGGAAATCACCGAGGGGTTTTCGCCCAAATCGAGGCCGGTTAAGGCTAAATCCTGGGTGGCTTCCATTTGGTAGGTGTGGGCACCGATGCGGGCGAGCGCGTCGGCCACGCCTTCAAACTTGCCGATCGGCAGGCCGAACTGCTGGCGGATGCCCACCCAGGCGGAAGTGGTCCAGGCGGCGTGTTTGGCGTTGCCCACCGATTGCGAGGGCAGCGAAATGCAGCGGCCGATCGACAGGCATTCCATCAGCATCCGCCAGCCTTGTCCGGCATAATCGCGCCCGCCGATAATCCATTCCAGCGGGAAGAAAATGTCTTTGCCCCATACCGGCCCGTTCCAAAACGGCGTGCCGTTCGGGTAGTGACGGCGCTGGTGGTGCAGGCCTTCGATGGCGGTCGGCAACAGTGCGCAGGTGATGCCGATGTCGGCTTTGTCGCCCAGCAGGCCTTCGGGGTCGCGCAGTTTGAACGCCAAACCGATTACGGTGGCAATCGGCGCCATGGTGATCCAGCGTTTTTCAAAGCTCACCCGTATGCCCAACACGTTTTCATGCCGCGTGCCGTCGCATGGGTCGGTATAACTGCCGTGGCAGACGATGCCGGTATCGGGAATCGCGCCGGCGTCGGAACCCGCCCACGGGCTGGTGAGGGCGAAACAGGGCATATCGATGCCTTTGGCCAGCCGCGGCAGGTAGTAGGCTTTTTGCTCGGCGGTGCCGTAGTGTTGAATCAATTCGGCAGGCCCCAGCGAGTTGGGCAGCATAATCATATAGGCCGCGGCCGGGCTGCGGCTGGCGATTTTGCTGGCGACTTTGGCGTGGGCGTAATGGGAAAAGGCCAGGCCGCCGTATTTTTTCTCGATAATCATCGCGATAAAGCCTTTGTCTTTCACGTATTGCCACACTTCGGGCGGCAGGTCTTTATCGTGTTGGCTGAAGCGCCAGTCGTTTAACATTTGGCACAGCGTTTCGGTTTCGTTGTCGAGGAACGACTGCTCTTCCGGCGTGAGCTGCGGATCGCGGTATTGCGATAATTTCTGCCAATCCGGCTTGCCGTTGAAAATCTCGGCATCCCACCACACCGTACCCGCATCAATCGCCGCCTGCTCGGTGGCGGACAGCGGCGGCAAAATACTTTTAAACAGCTTGAACGCCGGTTGGCTCAACCATTTCATGCGGATCGAATCGACGGCAAACAGCAGGCACACCGCCGCCCACAATAAACCCAGCCACCAAGGAAACACGCCCAGCAGCGTCCACAATACGGCGGCGGCCAGCCAGAACGGCCAAGTAGCGCTGTAAAAGGCCAGCACTAAGAGGCTGGCGATAGCGGCGATGATTGCCCACATAAGTTTTCTCCTTATTTTTGATTTATTTAGAAATGCCTGTCTGAAAACCGGATAATGGTTTTCAGACAGGCATTATTCGCCTCAATCCCGCTGATTCAAGTTATCCAGCAAGCGCTGCAAAGTGGCGCGGAACATCATCACATTCTCCGGCAACAAACCGGCCAGCATGGTGTTTTCAAAAGCTTCTGCTTCGACCATGCAGCGTTGGTAAACCGCCAAACCGCTGTCGGTGAGCTGAATCAGCACCATTCTGCCGTGGTTGGGGTCGTTTTGCTTGCTCACCCAGCCGTGCGCCATCATGGTGTTCACAATCTGATTGGTCGCTTGCGGCGAAATAAACGAGCGGGTGGCTAGCGCGGCATTGGCGGTGGCGCCGCGCCGCGCCAGATGCGACAGTATCGTAAACTGCGGCAGGCTCACGCCCAGAGGCTTGAGCGCCTCGCTCAGTTGCTGGTGTACCAGTTTGTCCAAACGCCCCAAGTTGTAGCTAACGGTCGGCAAATCCTGATTGGCAAACCCCATCTGATCCATATTGTTTCTTTCTAACTAATCGTGTTTGTGGTGTTTAAAGCGCAATACCAACAAGAAGGCGCTGATAAAGGCAACGGCAATCACCGGAATGGCGGCGGAAATCACCGCACCGCTGGCTTGGCCGGCACCCAGAATCAGGCCGGCCAAGATCGGCCCGGCAAACGAGCCGGCGCGGCCGACTGCCACCGCGGTGCCGACGCCGGTACCGCGGATGGCGGCAGGATAAAACATCCCGGCCAGAGCGTAAAGCGCACCTTGTCCGCCGATGATGAAGATGCCGCAGGCGGTGGTGGCCGCGATCAAAGCCGAGAGCGACGAGCCTTCGGAAAGCGCATACAGCGCCGCCAGCATGCCCACATAAATCATGATGATTACCGCTTTGATGTTGAGTTTATCCAGCAGCAAGCCCAGCAGCAGGGTACCCAATACGCCGCCGACATTGAAGCCGATTTGCACGTAGTTGATTTCTTCGCGGCTGAAGTTTTGGTTGGCAAACAGCGTCGGCAGCCAGTTGAGCAATACATACAGCACAATCAGCGTGCAGAAAAAGCTGATCCACAACTGAATCGAGCCAAACAAACGGCCTTCGCCAAACAGGATGTGCGGAATTGAAAAGCGCTGTTGTTCCGCTTCCAGCTTGCTTTGCAGATAGGCCTTCGATTCGGGCAGGAAAAACCAGATAATCGGCAACAGCAGCAGCGGCGCAAAACCGCCGACATAGAAAATCAATTCCCAGCCGAATTGCTTGGCCATCGAAATCGCCACCAATGAAGTGAGAATGCCGCCGGCCGGTACGCCGCAATACATCACGCTCACCGCGGTGCCGCGCCATTTCGGGCTTACCGCTTCGGTGGCCATAGTAATCAGAATCGGCAGTGCGCCGCCCAAGCCTAAGCCGGTGAGGAAACGTGCGGCCAACAGCAGCGGAAACGATTCGGCATGGGCGGTTAACACGCTCATTAAGCCGAAAAGAATGGTGTTCACAATCAAAATCGGCTTGCGGCCGTACATATCGGCGAGTTTGCCGGCCAGCAGCGCGCCGGGCAGGGTGCCTAAGGTAGCGGCAGAAAACGCCATGCCTAATTGATTGGGTTCAAGCTGGAACGCCTCGCGCATCATCGGCGCGGCAACGCCCATCGATTGAAGGTCGAAACCTTCCATCAGAGCCAGCAGGAAACACAGCGCCAGCGTGATTTTGGCGCTGTTTTGTATGGTTTTGCCTTCAGCAGTCATGGTTTCTCTCCTCTTTTGATGGTTATGACCGCTGAATGGATGGGTTTAGCAGCGGCGGTTTTTTAATTGTGAAATGCTGGGGTGCATCGGCGATGCTTTAAAAGTTTAGGGTGAATCGGAACCATAATGGCTATGGCCGCCATGCTCGGGCTAGACCCGAGTATCTTTTTGGTTTCTCAAAGGGTTTGCTTAAGCTTGAGTAAACAGCATTTCAGCGCAGCAAGCGTTTTGCCCTCTCCCTAGCCCTCCCCGGCTTAGATTGACTAGCGCAGCGTGTCAATCTTGTCCTCTTTGAGCTACGGGGGAGGGAACAAGGTTGCTACGTTACCCCGAGCACTCATACAAGGGTTGGAGATACTCGGGTCAAAGCCCGAGTATGACGATGCCTTGTTGGGGTAACGAAAATGCCTGTCTGAAAACCTTTTTTAAGGCGCCACAAACCTCAGCGGGTCGTCATCCTCGCCATATAAGGTGGTGATTTCGGCGGCGCGGTTATTGCGCAGCAGGCGCTGGTTGAGCGTGCCTTTATCGGTTTTCTCGCCGATATTCGGGTCGGGTGCGCGCTCCATCAGGTACAGGCGGGCGATGCGTTTCGAGCTGGCGCCGAAGCCGTGGTTGATTTCGGCCATAAAGTGCTGAAACCACGCTTGCACGGCGGGATGGCGCAATACTTCCGGCCAAGCGGCGTCGGGCAGGCCGCTCAGGCGGCGGGTAACGGTGGGTTTGGCTACCACTAAGGCACCGATTTCGTCTTTGCCTTCGCCTACCAACACCACGTCTTCAATCAACTCGTTGCCGTGAATCAGGATGCGGCTGCGCAACTCGCCGACGTTCACGAAAGTGCCGGTGTTGAGTTTGAAATCTTCGGCGATGCGGCCGTCGTATACCAAGCCGTCGGCGATATTGTCGGGATTGTGCAGGCGCACGGCGTCGCCGGTGCAATAGAAACCTTCTTCGTCGAAGCTGGCGCGGCCGTCGTCGTGCCGCCAATAGCCGGGCATTACGTGCGGGCCGCGCACGCGCAGTTCGAGTTTGCCGTCTACCGGTACCAGCTTCACTTCGCAACCGGGGGCGGGAAAGCCGACAAAGCCTGCTTCGAGATTGGTGGGGCCGGTGGTGAAGGTGCAGGAAGGGGAGGTTTCGGTCATGCCGAGGCCGGCCATGATGCGGATGCGCTCGCCGCAGTGGGCGTAGCTGATGTCGGAAAGCTTCTGCCATAAATCTTGCGACAGGGCGGCGCCGGCGAAAAACAGCAGCTTCACCCGTTTAAAAAAGGTTTCGCGCAGTTGGGCGTCTTCGGTGAGCGCGTTGGCCAACGCCGCCCAAGCCACCGGTACGTTCAGGTACATGGTGGGCGAGATTTCTTTCAGGTTGCGGATGGTTTCGTGGAAACGGTCGGGGGTGGGGCGGCCGTCGTCGATATAGAAACTGCCGGCGTTATACAGCACGATGCCCAGATTGTGGCTGCCGCCGAAGGTGTGGTGCCAGCTCATCCAGTCCACCAATACCGGCGGCTCGTCTTCCATTTGCGCCAGGGTTTGGCGCAGCATTTGCTGGTTGCTGCACAGCATTTTGTGGGTGGTGGGCACCACTTTCGGCAGTGAAGTGGAGCCGGAAGTGAACATAAATTTGGCAATGTCGTCGGCGCGGATTTGTGCGTGGCGCTGCTCGACGGCATCGGTGGCCGGGGTGTTTAAAAAGTCATCGAATTTCAGACAGGCTTGGCCGTCGATTTCGCCGGTGGTGGTGATAATCGGCTGCTCGGCTTGCCCGCAGGCGGCCAGATGTTTGAGAAAGCCGTGGCCGTCGCCGGCGAAAAACATGCCGGGGGTGAGCGTGTCGATTACGTGGCGCAGTTTGTCGGGCGTTTCGGCCACCAGCGAATAGGCGGGCGCGACATAGGCGTAAGGTTTGCCCGCCACCATGGCGCCGAAATTGAGCAGGAAGGTTTCCAGCGAGTTTTCGGAAAGAATCATCAGCGGGCGTTCGGCCGATAAATCGTAAGCCAGCAGCGCCTGGGCGATGTTGCGCACCGCCGCCAGTGCTTGTGCATAGGTGTAGCTCTGCCATTGGCCGTCGGCACCGCGGCGGGATACAAACAGGCGGTCGGGATAGCGTTCGGCGTTTTCATACAAACGCTGCGACAACACTTCGGGATAAGGTTCTAACACTTCGCGCGGGTGGATGTAGTACACGCCTTTTTCTTCGCGCACGTCGACTTCATGGCCGCCGAGCTTCACCGGGCGGATGGGATAATCCAGATAGGATTGGGTCATGCTGTTTCTCCTTTGCAGCATTTTTTCAGACAGGCATTGCTCTTTTTAGAGCGGTTATTTGATTGATATATAAATGCCTGTCTGAAAAGGCAGTTCGATTAAATCGGGTAATGCTTGGGCGTGCTACGCATGGTGATCCAACGCAATTCGGTGAATTCGTTGATCGACGCCTGCGAGCCGAACCGGCCGTAGCCGCTGTCTTTTACGCCACCAAACGGCATCGGTGCTTCGTCGTCTACCGTGGCCGAATTGATGTGGCAGATGCCGCTTTCGATTCGTTGCGCCAGAGCCATCGCGCGGCCGATGTCGCGGCTGAACACCGCTGCCGACAAGCCGAATACCGAATCGTTGGCTTTGGTCACCGCTTCCTCATCGTCTTTCACCCGCTCTAAGGTACATACCGGGCCGAACGATTCTTCGGTGTACAACTCCATGCCCGGCGCAATGCCGTCGAGCAGAATCGGGCTGATGGCGGTGCCGTTTACACGGTATTCGGTAATCGCGCGCGCACCTTTTTGTTCCGCATCGCGCACCATCGCCAAGATGCGGTCGGCAGCGCGGCGGCTTTCCACATGGGCGATGTGCACCTGCTCGCGCGGGTCGCCGGTCACAAAACCGTCGATTTTCGCTTTCAGGCGGCTGATTAATTGATCAGCCACTTTTTCGTTCACCAACACACGCTCGGTGCTCATGCAAATCTGGCCTTGGTTGAAAAACGCGCCGAAGGCAATCGCATTGGCCGCTTCGTCCAAATCCGCGTCTTCGCACACAATCACCGGCGCTTTGCCGCCCAGTTCCAGCACCACCGGTTTTAAGTATTCGGCGCACTGTTTGGCAATGATTTTGCCGACATGGGTGGAACCGGTGAAATTCACCCGTTTCACCGCCGGATGGGCAATCAGCGCCGATACCACTTCCGGCGCATCTTCTGCGCTGTGGGTGACCAAGTTCACCACGCCTTCGCCCAAGCCCGCTTCATGCAAGGTTTTTACCAGCAATTCATGGGTGGCCGGGCAGGTTTCCGAAGCCTTTAATACCACGGTATTGCCGCAGGCCAGCGGCATCGCCAGCGCGCGGGTGGCCAAAATCACCGGCGCATTCCACGGCGCCATGCCGACCACCACGCCGCAAGGCACGCGCATCGCCATCGCCATGCGCCCCGGCACGTCGCTCGGAATCACATTGCCCTGAATCTGGGTAACCATACCGGCGGCATCGCGCAGCATATTGGCCGCCAGATGCACATTGAAACCGTACCAAGCACCGCTGGAACCCATTTCTTCGATGCCGATTTTGATAAACGCTTCGGCGCGCGAAGCCAGCAAATCCGCCGCTTTCAGCAAGCGGTTGCGCTTTTCGCCCGGCGGCAGCGCCGACCACACCGGAAATGCCTTGGCCGCCGCTTCCACCGCCGCATCTGCATCCGCTTTTTTACCGGCTGCGGCCTGAGTGACCGCTTGGCCGCTTAAAGGGCCGAAACGCTCGAAGGTGGCGCCGTCGGCAGCGGGGCGGGATTGGCCGTTAATGAATAGTTGTACTGGGTTCATGGGGTGCTCCTGAATAGAATGCCTGTCTGAAAAATAAGTTTTCAGATGGATTTAATTGTTTGAATTATTTAATGAAACGCTGTTTATGCCGTATGGTAGCCTTATTTCACTTGGTAAAATTTCAACAATACCCGATCGGGTAGCCGCACCGCATAGCAGATGAAAATCGATTCTTCCAGCCATTTATATTGCGGGCTGTAGGTTTCAAACTTAGCAACGGTAGCGAAATAAACATGTTTGGGATCAACGATTTTGCCTTGCGCGGCCTGTTTGGCGGCTTCGGGATCATTGATGCGGCGGATACCGGCATTGTCGATATAAACAGTGGCACCGTCGTCCAGCTTAATGGCGTAGCGCGCAACCAATTCGGTTAAGCCGTTTGGCCGTATGATCTGGCTATCCACGCCGTAGGGCAGTACTTCACCGTTCAGTTTGCCGTTGACCTTGCCGCCGGTAATCGAAACCAACTGGCGTCGACCATGCTGTTGGTCTTGCCCCACCAGCAAAGGCTTGTCTACTTTGACATCGATGGTGAAGGCCAGTTCGAGCGAAGGTTCTTTCACGTCTTGCACCGAGGTGGCGGCAACTGCTGGGGCGGTATGCAGCAAGCCGAACGAAAGAAACAGGCTTAACAATAAACGTTTCATGATGTTCTCCTGATATTTTCAGACAGGCATTCAGCGTTTATAAGTCTGCAAGCCCGGTTTGATGCTCTTTTCATCCAAGAATTGGCGCATACCTTCGGCGCGGCCACCTTCCGGATCGCGGAACAGCGCCTGATCGAGCTTGGCATACAGGTAATCTTCGTTTTGATCCCAAGTCAGCTCGCGGCAGCGTTTGAAACCGTTTTTGGCATAGCGCAGTACCACCGGATTTTTCTCCAGCAGGGTGTGGCATAGTTTTTCCACTTCCGCGCGCAACTCGGCCAACGGCACGCTCTTGTTCACCAAGCCCATTTCGGCGGCCTGTTTGCCGTTGAAGGTTTCGCCGGTCATGATGTAGTACAGCGATTGGCGGTGGCCGACGGTATCGGCCATTGCTTTGCTGACCAGATTGCCCGGCGGGATGCCCCAGTTGATTTCCGACAAGCCGAATACCGCTTCATCGGCGGCAATCGCCAAATCGCAGGCCACCAGCGGAGAGAATGCGCCGCCGAAGCACCAGCCGTTCACCATCGCAATGGTGGGCTTGGCGTAAAAACGCAGCATTTGCCACTGCCATTTGCAGGCTTCGCGGCGCGCTTTTTCTTGGGCGATTTCCGGCTGGCCGTCGGTTTCGCGGAAGTATTCTTTCAAATCCATGCCGGCCGTCCACGCGCTGCCTTCGCCGGTAATCACCACCACGCCGACATCGCCATCCTGCTCCAGCGTTTCCAATACATCGGCCATTTCGCGGTTGAGGGTTGGGCTCATCGCATTGCGTTTTTCGGGGCGGTTGAGCGCCACCCAAGCGATTTGGTTTTGTACGTCTACTTTTACGGTTTGCCAGCGGTTTTCATAAGACATCTTGATTCTCCTTTAGAGTCGATTCGGTAGTTTCTGGAAAATAGTATAGTGTCAACTAAATTGATATATCAAGAGTTTTTACTCATTAATGGACTGATTTGGTTGAAATAAATCTAACTAATTGATTTTGTTTTATAAATTATATAGCTTTGTGTAAGCGGCAGGCTTAGCCGAATACCGTTACCGTTTGACGACTGATCAAACAGAGTTGCCCGTTTTTATCCCACATTCTCGCTTCGCAATGGCCGTAGCCTTCGGCGGCATAGTCGGTGTGGACTTGGTATTGCCAGAAATCGGCTAGGCTGATGTTGACCGGTTCGTGCAGCAATTCCAGCGTCCAGGTCAGGCTGCTCATCGGCACGATTTTATCCAGCAATACCGAAGGCGCGGGCGGAAAGCCGTCGGCCATCGCAATCAGGTGCGGCAGGGTGAAGTCGCCGTTTTGGTTTTGGCAGCGGATGTATGCGCCAAAGGTGGCTTTGTCTGCGCCCGAAAAAGCTTCCGCGCCTTCCGCCCAGCGCAAATCCAAGTAATGCAGAAACGGCAGTTCTAGGCCGTTTAAGTCTTTCTTGCTGCTGAGGTTTTCCGGTTTCTGCCATTGCGGTGCGGGCGTTGAATGGGCTTGTAAGGCTTGTGATTCGCGCGCTTCGCCGAAGCTCGCCAGCATCACCGCCGCCACCGCATCGTTTTGCCGGATATGCACTTCGCCTTGTAATACCGATTTTCCTTGTCGTAATACTTGGGCTTCGACGGTGATGGGTGCGGCGGCATCAATCGGTGCGACAAAGCTCACGCTTAAGCTGCGCAAGCGGTGCGGTTGCTCGAGGATGTGCTGCAATTTCGCCAGCATCAGCGCTGCCGTGACTCCGCCAAACAAAGAGCGGCCTTGAAACCATGCGGCGCCGACGGTGATTTGATTGCTGTGCTTGAGTGCCGAAAAGGCTTGGTTCAAATCCATCTGCTGCTCCTGTTATTTAAATAAAGAAAGTTGATACTATTACCATATTAAACGATAAAAGAAAAGGTTGATGGATAAAAGAATGCCTGTCTGAAAAATAATCTTTCAGACAGGCATTTTGCTTTTTATATCTTTTAAACCTAAACACGCGCCGTTTTCTTCTCCGCAGCATCCAGCAGCAAAAACACCGCCAGCGCCAGCGCCATCAATACGAATGAGAGCACCATCGCCTGATCGCGGTTATCCGCGCCGGGCAGGCCGAGGTAGTGGTAGATCAGGGTGGTGAGGGTTTGCCACTCGGGGCGGGACAGGAACAGGGTGGCGGCAAATTCGCCGATGCAGGTGGCGGCGGCGAGCGTGAGGCCGCGGCGCAGGGCGGGCAGCAGCAGCGGGGTGGTCACGTAAATGCCTGTCTGAAAACGGTTGGCGCCCATGGTGCGGGCGGCGGCGCTGTAGCTGGCGGGCAGCGCGTCCCAAGCGGCGAGTAGGTCTTTGGTGATAAACGGGTAGGCGAGCAGCGCGTAGGTGGCGATCAACAGCGGCAGCGAGGCGCTCCATTCGGGGTAGAGCAGCAGCACGCCGAAGGCGACGCACACCGGCGACACCATAAACGGCAGAAAGGTGATGCCGCGCACCCAAACGAGGCGGCGCGCCAGCGCGGCGTGCAGGATGCCGAGCAAGGTGGCGCTTAACATCGCGCCGCCGGTAAAGCGCAAGGTGTTCCACAACGCGGCCAGTGTGTCGGCCTGCCACAGCACCCGCCAAGAAGAACCGGCCGCGGCGGCTTGTACGGCAATGGCGGCCAGCGGTAGCGCACAGCAGAGGAACAGCAGGGCAAGCGAAAACGCCAGCAGCAGCCGTTGCGACAGCGTGCGGCAGGGTGCGGGCGGCACGGCTTGCACGGAAGTGCCGCTCACGGTGTGGCGGCTGATCAAGGCGTAGGCGGCACCGGCCACGGCGGTAATCGCCAATACCAGCCACACCAACACCGCGGCTTGCTGCATATTGAGTTCCACCGCAATCAGGCGGTAGATGGCGACTTCGACAGTGGCGTAACGGCTGCCGCCCAGCAGCAATGCGAGGCCGAAGCCGGAAAAGCAGTAGAGAAACACGAGACAGCCGCCGCCGGCCAGCCACGGTCGCAACACCGGCCATTCGACATGCCACCAGCGTTGCCAGCCGTTTGCCCCCAGCGTTTGCGCGGCTTGCAGGCGGTGCGCCGGGATTTGTCGCAGCCCTTGATAGGTGGCGCGCACCATCACCGGCAGATTGAAAAACACATTGCCGTACAGCAATAAATACGGCGTATCCTGCCAGCCGGGCAACAGCAAGCCGCGCGCGCCGAACAGCGCCAGTACGCCCATCGCCGCCACCAGCGTGGGCATCACAAACGGCAGCATCAGCAGCCGCAAGATCAGCCGCCGGCTGCGAAATTCGAGGCGCGCCAGCGTCCAGGCAATCGGCAGCGACAGCACGAGCGTTACCGCGCAACTGATCAGCGCTTGGATGAGTGTCCACTGAATCCGTTCTCGGATGTAGGGATCGTCCAGTGTTTGCTGCCATTCTACACTGCCGCCGTAGTCCGCTAATGCCCACAAGGGAGCCGCCACCATCACGCCGAGAAAGGCGAGCGGCAGCAGGGCAAGCAGCAGGGTGGATAACAGGCGCATGGCGGGTGTGAACAGGGAAAGATAAGATGGCGGCAGTATAGCAAAAAAATGGTGAATGCCTGTCTGAAAGGGTAATTGTATTATTTGGGAGCGCGGGCGGCTCGCCCGCAGGCAAGCGGTACGCTTGCATCAGCGCTTGGGGTTTGAGCACGGTTGATATTTTGGGTTTTCAGTTTGCCCTGCGGGCAAATTGCGGGCGAGCCGCCCGCACTCCCGGCGTGTTGATATGCTTCACTAACTGAAACGCCCCCATCCTAACCTTCCCCCGTTAAAGACGGGGGAAGGAACAGGTTGCGGATGAATCAAGCGTTACTCGAAAAGGTAAAGGGATAAAGCTAAATGCCTGTCTGAAAACTTTCTCAATCCGTTTTCAGACAGGCATTCTTGGTTTTAACTACGATGGTTTAATAATAACCCAGCATTTTCCACCATGCGGCGCCAACCACTACAAATACAATCAGGTTGACCACGCTCATGATGAAACCGGCTTTCCACCATTCGGCCAGAGTGGTGTAGCCCGAGCCGAAAATCACGGGCGAGGTGCCGGTGGCGTAGTGGGTGAGCGTCATCATGATGCTGGAAGCGGCGGCCATCAACAGGGCAAACAGCATCGGCGGTGCGCCCAGAGCTAGGCCTGCGGTATAGAAGGCTGCGAGCATGGCAGTGATGTGGGCAGTGGTGCTGGCAAACATATAGTGGGCATACATATAGGCCAGCAGCAACAAGGCCGATGCGCCCATCCAACCGATGCCCAGATGCTCGATGCCGCTGCTGAGCATGCCGGAGAACCAAGTAATCAGGCCGAGTTTGTTTAAGAAAGTGGCCATCATCACCAGCGCGGCAAACCAAGTGATGGTGTCCCACGCGCTTTTTTCTTTCAGGATGTCGTCCCAAGTCAATACGCCGGTCAGCAACAACAAAGAGAGGCCGATAAAGGCGGTGGTGGTGGGGTCTACCGCTGCGGCTTTACCAAAAACCATGGCCGGCACGCCCGCCCACAGGGTGAGCAGTACGGCAAAAATCGCCAACATGATTTTCTCACCGCGGCTCATCGGGCCTTGTTCGGCCAATTTCTGCTTGGCAAAAGCAGCCGCATTCGGTGTTTCTTTCACTTCAGGCGGATAGAAGAAATACAACACCAACGGCATCAGCGCAATCGCGGCCAAGCCCGGTAACAACATCGCCAGCGCCCAAGTACTCCAGCTTAAATGAATCTCGGTATTGGTAGCTTTGGCAACAATATCCACCACCAAGGGGTTGGGGGCAGTGGCGGTGATGAACATCGCCGAAGTAATCGGATTGCTGTGGTAGTTCACCAGTGCCAGATATTTGCCCATGCGGCCTTCGGTGCCTTTTTCCGGGTCGGAATCGTAGCTGGTGGCAATCGCTTTCATCACCGGATGGATGATGCCGCCACCGCGCGCGGTGTTGCTCGGTGTTACCGGTGCGAGCAGTAATTCAGATAAAGACAAGCTGTAGGCGATGCCCAGCGTTTTTTTACCGAATACCGAAATAAACAGATAACCGATGCGCGAGCCCAAGCCGGTTTTCAGAATGCCGCGGGAAATCATAATCGCCACACCGATCAACCAAATCAGCGGGTTGGAAAAGCTGCTCAAGGCATCTTTCATCGCATCGGCCGGTTTTTCGGCGGTAACGCCGGTAATCGCCACCAGCATAATCGCGATAATCGAGAGGGCGCCAATCGGCATTGCTTTGCCGATAATCGCGGCAATCACGCCGACAAACATCGCCAATAAATGCCATGCCTGCGGGGTAACGCCGTCCGGCACTGGGATGACAAACCAAATCAACAAAGCCAAACCCAGCGCAATCGCGGTGGGTAAGGGTTTGAAGCCTAATTTTTGTTCCATTTTGAGAACTCCGACATTGAGGGTTGTAAGACAGATTTATTGGTAAGCCGTCTACTGCTGCAGGCGACCATACTATTTTTCTGCTATACCTTATCAGTAAGCCGCAGTGTCTATTCTGATTTAGAACAATAAAGGTGGAGCGGGCGCAATTTAATTGCGCTATGAAAGGTGGTTTTGACAAGGTTGCAACAAATAAAAAAGCTTTCAGACAGGCATATGCCTGTCTGAAAGCTTTTTAACTTTAAAACCAGCGTTAATGTTCCGAGCGTTTGAAGTGTCTCGGTCTAAACCCCAGCGCCACCAGTGAGCCGAAATACAGGGCGACGCCGAGCACAATCAATCCGCTCAATTGCAGCACCCGTTGCCAACCGCGTACTTCTACCCATTGCAGTTGCAGATAATCTTGTGCCAACCACAATCCGCCGCCCATAATCAGCAGCGCGGTGGTCAGTTTCAGCAGAAAAGCCGCCCAGCCTTTGCCCGGTTGGTACAAGCCTTTTTTACGCAGCAGGATATACAACAAACCGGCATTCAAGCAGGCGCCCAAGCCGATGGCGAGCGCCAGGCCGACGTGTTTGAGCGGGCCGATAAAGGCGAGGTTCATCAGTTGGGTAACCACCAGCGTGAATATGGCGATTTTCACCGGCGTGCGGATGTCTTGGCGGGCGTAAAAACCGGGTGCCAATACCTTAATCATAATCAGGCCGATTAAGCCGAAAGAGTAGGCCACCAATGCGCCTTGTGTCATCTGCGCATCCATCAGCGTAAATTCTCGGTACATAAACAGCGTGGTAATCAGCGGGAAAGAAAGCACCGCCAGCGCCACTGCCGCCGGCAAGGTCAGCAGCATGCACAGGCGCAAGCCCCAATCGAGCAGGTTGGAAAATTCGGCGGTGTTGTCGTTAGCCACGTGCTTGGACAAAGTCGGCAGCAAAATGGTACCGAGCGCCACGCCCAGTACGCCGGTGGGCAGTTCCATCAGGCGGTCGGCATAATACATCCACGATACGCTGCCCGATTGCAGGAACGAAGCAAAAATCGTATTGATCACCAGCGAAATCTGCGCCACGCTCACGCCCAAAATCGCCGGCGCCATCTGTTTCATCACCCGGTTTACCGCCGCATCACGGAAGTTCAGCTTGGGCATTTTCAGAAAACCCAGCTTGAACAGCCACGGCAGTTGGAACACCAATTGCAGCAGGCCGCCGACAAATACCGCCCACGCCAAGGCCATCACCGGCGGATCGAAATAAGGCGCCAGCCACAGCGAAAAGACGATAAACGAAATGTTCAGAAAAGTAGGGGTAAACGCCGGAATACTGAATTTATGGTAGGTGTTGAGCACCGAGCCGACAAAAGAAGACAGCGAAATCAGCAGGATATAAGGAAAAGTTACCCGCAATAAATCCGCCGACAACGCAAACTTATCGGCTTGATCGACAAAGCCCGGCGCCGACACATAAATCACCCACGGCGCCGCCAGAATGCCGATGGCGGTGACGATGGTGAGCGCAAAGGTGAGCATACCCGCCACATGCTGCACAAAAGCCTGCGTCGCCTCCGGCGAACGG
>CALFOA010000153.1 GCA_937919795.1 uncultured Neisseria sp. | reverse complement strand
CCAGCAGTATGGGTATGGCCAGCGTTTTCGCTTTGTCATCTTTGTTGTTGTCGCCTTTGTTGGCCATGGCGGAAGAATCGCCAGCGTTTGTTGCACAAAATGCAGCCCGCGCAGCCGCCTTTGAACAGCACCAAAAAGAACTCGCCGCCAGCCACCAACACGAGGCACAGCCTCAGCACACACAGGTTAAAGCCAGCACCAGCGATGACAGCAAGGACAGCTGATTCCTTCCAGGAAGTCTTCCCGACCCAGTCAGTCACGGCCTTTATATGTGACTGATTGTTTCAAAAGCCGCTACTATAGCGGCTTTTTTTTGTTCTCAAAAAGCCGTCACGGCGTTTGGCGTCTTTCAAAAAGAGCCCGAATTTCTAACGAAAATAAAAACTGCCATCACCCAAAAGGAGCTACTGACCGGTGAAGAACGCACTCAAATTCAGCCCGCTATTCCTAGCGCTGGCTGCAACGATCCCGACCCTTGCTTACGCCGATGATGAAACGGCAAAAGACGGCTTTTTTGAAGGTTCGAGCCTCAAGCTGCATTTTCGCAATTACTACATGAACCACGATATTCGCAGCCCCAAAGCGGATGACAGTAAAGAGTGGGGCCAAGGGGTCATTGGGCGGTTCGAGTCGGGCTTTACCCAAGGTGTGGTGGGCTTCGGGCTAGACGCTTACGGCATGCTCGGCCTGAAACTCGACGGCGGCAAAGGCACCGACACCTTAATCGGCGGCACCGGCAACGATAGCTATGTAGTCGACGATGAAAACGACACCGTAATCGAAGCCGCCGGCGAAGGTGATGCCGACCATGTGTACAGCAGCGTCAACCACACGCTGAGTGCCCATGTGGAGCACCTCACCTTGATCGGCAGTACCGCCATTAACGGCACCGGCAACGATACCGCCAATACCTTGCGCGGCAACAACGCCGACAACATTCTGCAAGGCTTGGGCGGTGACGACCGCATTATCGGCGGCGGCGGTAACAACACCCTCACCGGCGGCGAAGGTCGCGACGTATTCGTGTTCAACAAAGTACTCGACGGCAGCATCGATACCATTACCGATTTTGTATACGGTGAAGATACCATAGAGCTGTCTTCCGCTATTTTCGGCAGTCTCAGCAACGGTATGGCCGATTTTGCCGATTACATCAGCTTCCAGAACAGCACCGGTTATCTGTATTACGACAACGACGGCAAAGGCCAGGCAGACGGCATTCATTTCGCCACCCTGCTGAATAAAGACCTTACCCTCGACAGCAGTAATTTCAATATCGTATAAACCGTTAAAAACTACAATGCCTGTCTGAAAGATTAAGTTCACCAATTTCTGTGAAGCTAATCTTTCAGACAGGCATTTATTTTATGGTGAAACCCTAATCCTCAATATTCAAACCACTGCCCGCTTCTATCGCCGCACTCCGCCATCACCGAGCGTTCACGACCGCCGGTAAGGCAGAGGCCGTTTAGTTTACTGCGGATATAAGGGCCGTCGACAAACCATTGTTGGTTTTTCTTGCCGTGGCAAGCATAAGCGATCACTTCGGCGCCGGCTTTGGCGTTCTCGCCGGCAACATCCAAACATTTTCCCCCTTGGCGGATGGTGCCGTCACGGCGGATGGCAAACTGCTGGTTGGCACGTCCGTGGCATTCATACAGCAATACCGTTCTGCCGTTACCACCATGCACATCCAAACACAAATCACGATGGCGGATCAAACGCGGCTGTTCGGAGAGGCGGGTTTGCGGCTTCAGTGGCACATCCGCGCGCGGAGAAGAGGTTTGTGGTTTCGTTACCGCCTCGTCTTCATAGTCGGATGGCAGATACACCACACAAGCAGCGGGTAAAGCCAACAGTAAGAGCGAAAATCGTTTCAGCATCATGTTTTCCTTTTGTTATAAAAATCATACTTTATTATTTTACCCATCTCTCAACTAAAAATGCCTGTCTGAAAAGCTTTTTCAATACAAAACTTTTTC
>CALFOA010000152.1 GCA_937919795.1 uncultured Neisseria sp. | reverse complement strand
ATACAGCCGCTTCCAAAATTCCCCGCTCACCGCCTTCACCTCATCACGCGGATCATCACACAAAAAGCCCAACACCCCTTGCAAGGAGCGACCGAGCAAAGCCCAACACGCGAGGCTAACCAGCAACGAACAGGCCGTCATCACCCCAATCACACTCATCACATGAGCAACAGAATAGCCTTCCATTTTTCCTTCCTTCCGTTTTTTCTGTTAAAAGAGAAATTACAACTTAAAAGATAAAGCAGTCAAACAACGCCGTCGGCGCTCTTTATTACTGCTTCATCAATGTATACAACTGTTGGCAATCAGGAAAACCAAGCCCCAATCACCAAAAACTTTTTCAGACAGGCATTTAAGACTTACCACCGCCCAAAAATTTCTGCACCTTCGCACCCAGCTTCAACACCTGCGCCAGCGTGCCGGTAGAGAGTTTCAGCATCTCGCGCGTCCAATTGGTGCCGACTTCCATAAACTGCTGGGTATCACGGATACGTTTCTGTACCTGCTGGTTTTCCTGTTCAAACTCCGGCGTCGCCATCAATTCGTTCAGAAAATGCAGCGTCGGCTCAATTTCCCGCCGCTGGCGCTCCTCAATAATCGTGCGCGCCAACGCCCAAACATCATCCGAAGTCGTAAAATAATCGCGCCTATCGCCTAGTTGATGCGTTACCTGCACCAGCTTCAAACTCTGCAACTCCTTGATGCTATTGCTCACATTCGAGCGCGCGAGGCTCAGCGTTTCCGCAATCTCCTCCGCATTCATCGGCTTGCCGAGAATAAACAGCAAAGCATGAATTTGTGCCACGCTGCGGTTTACCCCCCATTGCGTGCCCATCTCGCCCCAGTGCAGAACGAATTTTTCAGTAGTAGGATTCAGTATCATGTTGCTTATTATAAGCTGTCATTTATTTCTGTCAATACAGAAATAAAATAATTTACTAGAAAATAAAATGCCTGTCTGAAAAAACGCAGAAACTCACAAGCTCGTTTTAGCTTCGCAGAAACTCACTTTGTTCGTTTTCAGACAGGCATTAGTGGGGGATGCTGAACATGGTAGGTCGGATTCTCGAATCCGACATGCTTGCCCCACAGCCATTATTCAACACAACAGAAACAGATACACATTTTTGTCGGATACAAGTATCCGACCTACAACTGATTTACGGTTTGATCAACATCGCCGGATTATAAATCGCCCCATAAAATGCCACTGTAATCAGAAAGGCCACCGCAATCATCAGCACTTTGCGTGCCATTTTAGGCTGGTGGAACATTATCCTAAATCCCTGTATCAGCTCCAGTAACGGCAGCAGCCATACGCTTTTGAATTCCACCAACGATAAAATAAATAGGGTATAGCCACCGGGTTGGACACCGAAGGCTTCCCAAATACTGAATAATTGAGCCCGGCCGTTATGCCGGTATGCTGTGCCGGTGAACAGGCTTAAATAGCCTGAATAGTTACCGAAAGCATAGATAAAAATACTTGATACACTACGGCGATTAGGAGCAACAAAAACAATACAATATTGATTAATTTAGTTTTATTCTGTGATGGCATGATTATTTGCTTGATAAAGATGATACCGAATGGCTGTCTGAAACCGGTATATTCGGAAGATAAACCGTGTTCCTATAGCTAAGTCAGGCTACTTCTGCTGATTAAGGCGAAAATCCCACATGGTTTTCCTCGTATGTCCTTATGATTATTAAAGTGAGAGATTATAATCAATGTAAACATGCTGCACGAACAAAACCTAAAGGATTCCGCATGATTTGTACCATTACCAACACACTTCAGCCCTATGCTTGGTAGCGTCTTGCCCAAAGCTTCTCAATAACAATTAAAGCCGTCTGAAAACCTGTTTTCAGACGGCTTTAAATTATGGAAAAGTCCACATTACTCCTGCCCCCAAACAACGCGTGCGTGCCGAAGGCTCACACCCTACGCTTGCTGAAATCTTTTTTTCAGACAGGCCTTCATTGGGGAATGCCGAATATTGTAGGTCGGATTCTCGAATCCGACATGCTTGCCCCACAGCCATTATTCGACACAACAGAAGCAGATACACATTTTTGTCGGATACAAGTATCCGACCTACACACTAATTTAAAGTGACCTATCTTCAATTCGCTTTAAGCGCCAGCACGAATCTCGACTGAAAAAATAATTGACCTGATAATCGGTGTCTGCTTTCACAAGGGTCAATTTGACATGGTTTGATTTTTTTTCGTCGATTCTCAAAACAAGCGATTGCTTCCTTCTCTCAGCCTCGTTAGGAAAAACCGGAAATGAAACTTGGTCGCGTCGCAGTTTTCGTACCACAGGCTTTGGCTCAGGCTCTGCGTTTATATCCAACCTCTGTTCCAAGAGAGGATATTGTGTGAAGGCGACTTGTATTTCCGTATTTTCAGAAAATGCTTGTATAAACTCAGAAAAATCACGTGATGGACAGGCAATTTGATTAGCCTGCTGAATTGGTTGGCTTGCAGGATCAAGCGCATATGCGTAGCTGCTGATAGAAAAAATCAACGAAATAATAAAGTACTTAAATTGATTCACGTCTTTCCCCTTATTAAAGGTTAAACTGTAGTGGAATACTCAAAGAGCATTTGGCCTGCAAACTACCAGCTACACGAAGGCCGTTCATGATTGCCGCTGATCTTGCCTGCTCATATCCGAAATAATATCAAAGATTGTTGCCCAAAACTGACCCTAGCAAGCGTAGGTTGGGTTAGCCCTCAGGCGTAACCCAACACATGCCGAAACTTCAAACTAAAGCTGCCTGAAAATACTATGTTTAGGATACCCAACCGTGTTGTTGGGTTACGGCGTACCGCCTAACCCAACCTA
>CALFOA010000151.1 GCA_937919795.1 uncultured Neisseria sp. | reverse complement strand
TGCTCTTGCGCGCCCATTTGGGCATAGCGGGCGGCATCGGCATCGCTGCGTTTTTGACCAAAAATATCGGGTTCCCACGAAGCGGAAAAGCCGGTGGTGAAGGTGTTGCCGTCGCCGGACATTTTTTCGCCCAAACCGGCCGCCTGCGGCATTTGCTCCAGCATGGCGCGGGCTTCTTTGCTTAAGGAACTGTTGGTATGCAGATGGCGGGCGTCACCGCTCAGGCCGACGGTGGGGCCTTTGTCAGCATCGGCCAAGCGGGTGTTGGCGCGCGCTTCCTGCAAACGGCTTTGGGCGATGCGGATATCGTGGCTCTGCTGCAAGCCTTGTTCAATCAGGCTGCTCAACACGGGATCGTTCCATTGCCGCCACCATTGGCCGATTTCGGCACTGCCGCGCGCCGCCTGCGCTTGGTCGAAGGCCTGAGGAATTTTGACGGTACTGGCGGTAAAAATGGTTGTTGTCTGGCAGGCAGTTAAAAATGCCAGAGCCAGCAGACTGGCAGCAAAGGGAAGGGGTTGGGGCCACATGGTTCTCTTTCCTGTGAAGGGGTGAGTGGTTGTTGGGGATGTTGTGGTCTTGCCGTTTGGTTGTTTCTGGCTCATGGGTTCGTTTCTTTGCAGTCAGGATTTTCAACGACCTCGAATCGCCGTGGCGCCGCTGATGGCCCGTGCCGTCTCAGCGGGAGCGGCGGCCCATCGGGGCAAAACTGAAAAGTGCCACGCTGTGCGCAGCCAAGGGTATCGCTGGCACAGAGCGACTGAACGGAGGGTATTACGTGGAACTTGAGCGGGCTGCAATCGGTAAAAGCCAGATGCGCTTTTGGCAACAACTTCACCGTGTGCCAACTCGCCTTTGGTACATGCATTTTTCAAGTGTTGCAAACTCACTAGCGTGTCACGACCGAAAATATCGGCTATCTGCTGTATGCGCAGCCACACGTTTTGCTGCTTGGCGCGTACTGCTATTTGCGCTTGTCCGTCTGCACTGCGGAAAATTTCCATGGGATTGTTCATCATTGTTTTTCCTGCGGTGTGTCCATGTTGCATGGCCATGCCGTATCTTTCAGATGGCCTCAACTTTGCTGTTCCAGCATCCGGCGGAAGCGAATCAGGGCAAAACCTAAAAAGGCCACACCCAGCAAGGCCAATGCCACCATTTGCGGCCAGACAATGCCGATTCCTGCACCACGAAACATGATGTTCTGCGCAAACTCCATGAACTGGGTCATTGGCCAATAGGCGCTGATCCATTGTGCCGCTGCTGGCATGTTGCTGCGCGGCGATGCCGAGCCGGAAAACAACATCATTACCATGTAAATCGGCATCATCAACAGGCCAAATTGCGCCATGGACGGAGCAACAGTAGCCAGCATGACGCCCATTGAAGCCAGGCAGAACAGATACAACATCATGCCTACGCTGTACAACAGCAGCGAACCTTTGATGGGTACACCGAGATAAAAATGGACAACCAGCCACATGGAAGCCAGTGCGGCTGCCATGATCACCGTACCATTGGCAATGATTTTGGACATCATCAACTCAAACGAGCTAACGGGCATTACCAGCAAGTGTTCAATCGTGCCGCGTTCGCGCTCGCGGATAACCGCCGCTCCTACCAAAATCAGCATGATCATCGCGGCATTCGAGCCGACTTGCGATACTGGCATGTACCATGCGCTTTCACCGTTGGGGTTGAACTGGGTGTTCACAACAGGCGTAATGATTACCGGCATGCTGATGCCGGCAAAGCTGTTGACCTCGCGATTGATAATCTGCGACAGGTAAGAGGCCCCCACGCCGGCTTGCGACATGACGGTTGCGTCCACCAGCAATTGCATGTTCGGGCTGCGGCCTGCCTGCACGTCACGTTCGAAATTGGGCGGAATTTCCAGAATGAAAATGTATTCACCCTTGTCCATCAGTGCGTCTACCTCTTCACGTCGCACATCTTGCGGCAGTTTGAAAAAAGGCGCTTGTATGGCATCTCGGATGCGCATGGAGAGTTGCGAGCGATCCTGATCGATGATGCCGACGGTGGCGTTCTTTACATCGGTACTGATGCCCTTGGCTGTGTTGATAATGGAGCCTGTGAACATGAAAGTAATCAGCACCAGCAACACCGGATCGGTAAACAGGCTGCGGAATTCTTTCAGCATCAATGCCCAGATATTTTTAAGTGTGCGCATCATTTTTCCTGTTTTTTCAGCAGCACGCAGGCCAGCGCCACGCATGTCAGTGCGAATGTGGCCATCACCAGAAATTCCTGTTGCAAATCGCCAAAGCCCAGACTTTTGGTGAAGCCGCCCATGCTGACATTGTGGTACCACGAGGCGGGATAGATTTTTCCGATGACGTAGGCGCTTCCGCTCATGGTGGAAAGCGGGTAGAGAAAGCCCGAATAGTTCACCGTGGTAAGCATGGTCAGAATTGCTGCCGCAAAAATTGCGGCCAGTTGCGAGCGCACAAAGCAGGAAATCAGCAGCCCCACCGCGGTGGATGCACAGACAACCATGAAGGTGCCAAGTAGCAACGCGATGAGCGAACCTTTCGGTGGAACGTTGAACCAGAAAACCATCATCAGCGCCAGCGAGATAAAGTTCACCATGCCTGCGCCAATGTAGGGCAGCTGTTTGCCAATCAGGTATTGCGACGTACTGGCGGGTGAGGCATGGAAATTGGCGATTGAGCCGATTTCGCGTTCGCGCACTACGCCTATTGCCGCCATCATGGCCGGTATCATGATGAGCACCATCATGATGACACCGGGCGCAATGGCATTGATGCTGTTGAAGTCTTGGTTATACATATAACGCACTTCAATTCCAGCGGCTGCTTGCAAAGATATGGGTCTGCCTGTTGCGCGGATTTGGTCGCGCGTGTAGGCGGAAACCAGGCTGTTGACATAGCCTTGGATATTGGCCGCATTAAAGGGTAGGGAGCCATCGATATAAAAGCCCACTTCGGGTTTTTGCCCGAGCTGCAAGTCACGGCCAAAACCTGACGGAATATCGATAATCAGTACTGCCTGCGAGCTTTTGAGTGTGATGTCTATCTGCTCGGCCGATTGCAGCGGTGGCTGTTCAATGAAATAACGTGATCCGGAAAAGTATTCAGTCAGCGCGCGGCTGTCGGAACTCTGGTCGCGGTCATACACCGCGAATTTGAGGTTTTGCACATCAAACGATATCCCCCATGCGACCGCTGCCATCATGATGAGTGGACCGAATACCGCGAAAAACAGACGGATTTTGTCGCGCAGCAGCTCTTTAGTTTCACGATTGGCAAAGGTGAAAACGGTGGCGAGCCAGTATTTGAGGGTATGGGTGTTGCGGGTATTGGCGTTTTCAGACAGGCATTCTGGTTTATTGTCTGTTTTTTCAGACGGCTTGTTGATTGATGCAAGGCCGTCTGAAACTCCAGCAGCCTGTTCCCCCACCCGCTGGCGGGAGGGGGCTAGGGGGCGGGTGGCGGTTTGGGCTTCGGAAACGTGGGTGGTATCCGAAACGCCCCCACCCTGACCCTCCCCCGCAAGCTGGGGAGGGGAGGTGTCGGTATCCGATTGGTGGTTGGTTGAAGATAGGCTGTCTGAAACTTCAGCAACCTGTTCCCTCCCCCGTGGGGGAGGGTTAGGGAGAGGGCTTGTTGGGGCTTCGGAAACATTTGTGGAAGATTCAGACGTTTTGCCCTCTCCCCAGCCCTCCCCCACGGGGGAGGGAGTAGCGTTGCTGTTGGGATTTAAGTTTTCAGACAGGCATTCATTCTTATCAGCAGCAATCACGCGCTTGGCTAATTCAGCCACGCTTTCAGACGGCTTGTCGGTGGATGATAGGCCGTCTGAAACTTCAGCAATCTGTCCCCTCCCCCGTGGGGGAGGGTTAGGGAGAGGGCTTGGTTGAGCTTCGGAAACATTTGCGGAAGATTCAGGCGTTTTGCCCTCTCCCCAGCCCCTTCCTGCGGTCGCCACGGGGGAGGGAGCGGCGTTGCTGTTGGGGTTTAAGTTTTCAGTCAACCGCCCCTCCGCCGCCGCTTCCCGCGCTTCATCCTCTTCCAAATAATGAATAAACGCTTCTTCCAAATTAGCAGCCCGATATTGCGCCACCAATTCATCCGGCGTGCCGACCGCCAGCACGCGGCCTTTGTGCATGAAGGAGATGCGGTCGCAGCGTTCGGCCTCGTTCATAAAATGGGTGGAGACGAATATGGTGATTTTGTCTTCGCGCGACAGCTTCAGCAGCGTGCGCCAGAACATATCGCGGGCGGCGGGATCGACGCCGGAAGTGGGTTCGTCGAGAATCAGCACTTCGGGGTGGTGCAGGCAGGCGGCGGCCAGTTGCAGGCGTTGGCGGATGCCTAAGGGCAGCGAAGCGGGGGCGGTGTCGGCCACCTCTTGCAGGTCAAACTGTTGCAACGCTTCGTTGACTGCTGCCTCGCCGCGGCTGCCCATCTGATACAGCTTGGCGTGCAGCTTCAGGTTTTGGCGCACGCTCAATTCTTCATACAGCGAAAACGCCTGCGACATATAACCCACGCGCATTTTGACGTCCATGCCGTCCGCATTGATGGGCTTGCCAAGCAACTCTGCCGTGCCTTCCGTTGCATCTAACAGGCCAGTGAGCATTTTCATGGTGGTGGATTTGCCGCAGCCGTTGCTGCCGAGAAAGCCGAAAATCTCGCCTTTCTGAATGGTGAAGCTCACATGGTCGACTGCGGTGAATTTGCCGAAGCGCTTGGTCAGCCCGTGCGCTTCCATCGCTGGCGGCGAAGCGGGGTCGGACACAAACGGCGTAATCTCCAGCCTGCCCGAGCCTTGCTGTTTTTCGGGCGGCAGCATTTGGATATACGCCTCTTCCAGCGTATCGGTTTGATAGTCCGCCATCACTTCGCGGGTGGGGCGGTTCACCAGCAGCTTGCCCGCGTCCATCGCCAGCAGGTGTTCAAACTGCTCGGCTTCTTCGATATAAGCGGTCGCCACCACCACCGTCATCCCTGCGTGTTCGGCGCGCAAATCGTTTACCAAGGACCAAAACTGGCGGCGCGACAGCGGATCCACACCGGTGGTCGGCTCATCCAGAATCAGCAAATCGGGCGAATGCACCAGCGCGCAACACAGGCTCAGCTTTTGCTTCATGCCGCCCGAGAGCTTGCCGGCGGCGCGGTTGGGAAACGGCGCGAGGCCGGTGGCGGCCAGCAGCCGCGCAATTCTCGCCTGGCGCGCTGTCGCGTCCAAACCATACAGCCGCGCATGAAAGTCAACGTTTTCATACACGCTCAAGGTGGGATACAGATTCTTGCCCAAACCCTGCGGCATATAGGCGATGCGGTGCGACAAATCACGGCGCACGGCTTTATCGGCCATATCGCCGCCCAACACCGTCACTGTGCCCTGCTGAATGACCCGCACCCCCGCCATCAGCGACAACAACGTCGATTTGCCCACCCCGTCCGGCCCGATCAAGCCCACAGTCACCCCGCGCGGGATGGTGAGCGAGACATTATCCAGCGCAAGGGTTTTGTTTTTGCCGTAGCGGTGGCTGAGGGACTGGATGGAAACGGCGGTTGGGGTGGGGTTCATAATGGCGCTTTATCGGTCGGTTGGGTTTTAATATCTGACGGTTGGTATACTGAATAAAAATAAAGTGTTACATTATCTTCTCATCCTCAGTTTTGCCAAGAAAGGATACTGCCATGCGCTTTCATATCGGTTCTCTGATTATTTTGATTTGCGGCTTGAGTGCGATTATCCCCGGTATCATGACGCTGTTTGGCGAAGGCGAATGGGTACATGAATTACTGCGCGAGCCTGCCGGTGCGATTGCGCTGTTGGTCATCGGCGCGTCGTGCCTGCTGGCGGCTTTTTTCCCGATGCTTGCAGGTTATCTTACCAGCAGGGAGCAAGGTGAATCGCAGCCCAAGGATGAGGATCAAGAAACTTAGCCTAGTAGGTCGGATACCCGTATCCGACAAGATGACGGTAACGCAGTCATGTCGGATTCAAGAATCGCGTTATGCCAACGGCACGCCCGTTATCCAGCCGTGCAGATAGAAGGCAAACAGCACATACGCCGCCAGCCCGACCACCACCGCGATGGCATCGTTCCATTTGCCGCCGGGCAGGCGGCGGATGGTGCGTTCGCTGCGCCAAGCCATCGACAGCCAGTCCAGCAGTGACCACACCAGAAAACTGCCGAACAACACCACATCGGCCACGCGCCCGTTGGCGAGCAAATGCGCGGCCGACCACAACACCACCGCCATCAGCATCGGATGGCCGAGCCGTTGGCGGATGCGCCCGGGAATATAGGCCGCCGCCAGCAGCACAAACACCGGCAACATCAAGGCAAATGCCGTGTGTCGGCTCCATGTTGGCGGGGTGTAGAGCCAGGCCGAATCGACGCGGGCGGCGCCGTAACCGTATATCATCAAAGCCAGGCCGATGGCGGCAATCAGGCTGTATAAGCCCTGCCAAGGGTTCGCGCCGTAGCGGGCGGTAAAGCGTTCGCGCAACGCGGGGAAAACCATCGCTAGCGAATGCACGCCGAAAAACAACAGGCAGCCGAGTATCAGTATCCACATGGGTTGCTCCTTGGTTTGCGGTTAAGGTATATGCCTGTCTGAAAACGATATAGGTTTTCAGATAGGCTTTTCTTTAGGGTTGTTCCAATACAGGCCGTCTGAATGATTTTGATCAATTAATCAACTGTATGAAAAGCGGTAAGGAACTCTGCTCTTTTTAAAAGAAACATCTTGTGTTCAGGTGCATTAAGGATTTTTTTACTTTCGCTAAATGCTGGAACGATATAACCCCACTCACCATTTCTTGCAAAATAAATAATAAAATCAAGTGAACAACTTCCCCATACATTGGAAATTTCTTGTTTTTTTCCTTTATTTGCATCAACTGTTTTAATTTGAATGCGAAAATACCGTTTCCCATCGGAAATTAAAACATCCGTTTTATGTCCATGGTCTAAAACAGGTGTAAATACTTGCCAGCCATCTTGCATTAACCATGTAACTACTTGATTTTCAAAAGCTGTATTTAATAACGCTTGCTTCATTCCTTCTGGAATAGCATCTAACCTTCTTGGCATCTAACTTCCCCTTTAAAAATTACAAAAAAATCACAATTAAAGATATCAATACAAAGTCTGATATGAGGAAACGTATCCGAATCCTCTTATTTTGTTGGGTTACGGCCTTGGCGGCCTAACCCAACCTACTACTAAAAACTTTTCAGACAGGCATTTCGTCGGATACGGGTATCCGATCTACAAGCCTTCGCCTTCCCTATCCAACACCGCTACCGCCGAGCGCAGGCGTTGCCAGGCCAGTTGTTGTTGCTCGTGAAAGGCGTTCCACAACGCGTCTTCGCTCAATACGCTGTATTCGCCGTCGGTATGCAAATCCAGCTCTAGGCCGTTTTCCAGCGCGTCGTGGTAGCGGCCGAACTCGCCGTCGAAATAAAATTGCGACAGCGCGTGCATGATTTCGGCGCCGCGTTGCCATTCTTGCTGCGCGGCTTGCAGGCGGGGCAAGAGTTGAGTCCATTCGCGGTAGAGTTGTTGGACTTCGTTGATGCGCGTTTGGGCGGTTTCGGGGGTAATCGGTTTCATTTTCTAGTTCCAAATTAATCAGTATCGTAGGTTGGGTTAGCGCCAGCGTAACCCAACATTGCCGAGCATTCGGCAACGTATCCGAAAAATTCCCCTTTTGTTGGGTTACGGCCTTGGCAGCCTAACCCAACCTACTCTCGAAGTTTCAACCGTTTTGTCTACGATACTTAGCTTTTTCAGACAGGCATTTACTTCGGTAATTTCACCGCTAATTCAGACGGCCACGGGGTTTGTTCATCCATGCGCACATAGCCGTTGCCGGTCATGCCGCCTTTGAGCAGGCCTTGGTATTGCAGGGCGGTGGCTTCGGGGATTTTGAGTTTGACTTTAAACATCAGCTTGTCGCGCTCGGTTTGGGTTTCCACCGCTTTGGGGGTGAATTGCGCATCGGTGGCGATAAAGGCAACCCGGGCGGGGAACACGGCGTTGAGGCCGTCGAGCACGATACGCGCTTCACCGCCCACTTTCAGACGGCTCATCTGGCGGTTGGGCAGGAAGATATTCATCGATACGTCGGCAGGGTCGAGCAGCCCCACCACTTTGTTGCCGGCGGCAATCACGCTGCCGATTTCGGCGATGCGGTATTCCACCAAGCCGGCTTTGGGGCTGCGGATGGTCATGTCTTGGTTGGCCGAGGTGGCTTCGGTTTCCTGCGCACCGGCGGCGTTGACGGCGGCCAACGATTCGGCGCGCGCGGCTTTGGCGGCTTGCACCGAAGCGGCGGCGCTGTCGCGGCTGGCGCGGCGTTTGCGCACTTCGCTGTCGGATACCAAATCTTCGCGGCGCATATTCAAGGCGTTATCCAATTCGAGTTGCGCCACTTTCAATTGCTGCTCGTAAGACCTGATTTCGGCATCGGCGCGTGCGGTGCTTTCCTGCGCCCGCTGTTTCTGCGCTTTGGCGGCGGCCACGCGGCTTTCGCTGGTGTCGGACGACAGCTCGGCCAACACGTCGCCTTCTTTCACGATGCTGCCTTCGTCCACCGGCATGGCTTTGATGCGGCCGGGGTAGAGGCTGGCGATGTCTAAGCGGTTGAGTTCTAGGCGTCCGTTGGAATAGGTAATGCTGTCGGGCAGGGGGCTTTTTTGCTGTTGTTGGTAGTAATACCAGCCGCCGGCGGCCAGCGCGGCAATCAGAAGGACGGCAATCGGTTTTTTCATGGTTTGTCCTGAGCGGAATAATCGGGAAAGAGGGCGGCAAATGTCCAATCAATGCGTTGTTCAAGCGCTTCGTCGGTGAGTACGGTGGGGATGTGGCTGCTCACTTCTTCCAGCAAAATGCCCATATTGTTGAGGCGGATGCTCAAAAACATCGGCGCCACCACCGAGCTGCACAGGTAAGACATCCGCACCACCAAGTCGGGCAGCGGCATTTGGGGAAAACATTCGCCGAGCAGTTGGTACAGCCAGGCCGAATAGCGGTCGAATTGTTGGCGCAGAAAGGTATCGGCGGTTTCTACACCGTCGGCGCTGTCGGCAAAAATACGGTTAATCCAAGCCAGATTATCGCGAACACCCCCGGCCAGCAAACACACGGCATGGCGCAGTTTTGTCACCGCGCTGGCGTTTTCGTCGGTGCGGAAATCCAAGCGGCCGAAGGTGTCGGCATTTTGGCTTTCCAGCAATTCCGCCACAAAATCGGCCTTACTGGCAAATAAGTGGTGAAACATGCCGGAACTGAGGCCGGTTTCCGCCGCCAGCAAACGCACCGACAGCTGGCGGTAGCTGTATTGCGGATAAAGCTTTGCCCCGGCAGCGAGAAATTGGGAACGGGCGGTGGGGTTCATAAGGCTATGATTTGTTTATTGGACGAGTGTCCAGTATAAGCAGGGAAATGGGCGGTGTAAACCGGGTGATGAAAAATGCCTGTCTGAAAAGTGGTTTCAGACAGGCATTGATTGGGGGGCTGCAAGCATGGGAATAAACTCATCCCCCGCGATTTCATTGTTTCAACACACAGCCGCTAAGAACATTCTCTCAACGGCTGATTCAGTTTGTATCTTTCAGACAGGCATTTCAACACCATCAAATGCCTGTCTGAAACCCTTTTCAAATCACTCGGCCACTTTCAACAATTCCACTTCAAACACCAGCGTGGCGTTCGGCGGAATCACGCCGCCGGCACCGCGAGCGCCGTAGCCCATTTCCGGCGGGATGGTCAGTTTGCGTTTGCCGCCTTCGCGCATACCGGCAAAGCCTTTGTCCCAGCCTTCGATTACTTGGCCGACGCCGAGGATGATGCTCAAGGGTTGGCGGCGATCCAAGCTGGAGTCGAATTTGGTGCCGTCTTCCAGCCAGCCGGTGTAATGTACGGTGATTTCTTTGCCTTGTTGCGCTTCGCGGCCTTCGCCGGTTACCAAGTCTTCAATTTGCAAGCTCATGGGTTTTCCTTCTTAATCAGATGGGTTATTAATGTACCGGTGCCAAGCCTACCACAAATCGTCGACCTTAGCATAAGGGCGTACTAAGCTGTTGCGTAGCCTTTTTCTGCTCATGGTGACGCCAGGCTTTTTCATGGAAATAAAATACCACGGTGTTGACCAAAGGCTCAATTAAGGCCACCGCGCTGGAAATCCCGATGCTGCCGGTGAGCAGATAGGTGATACTGAAGGCCACCGAGAAGTGTAGAATGGCGAAAGTAAGGGTTTTCAACATAATATTGTCCTTTCGGATATTTTCCCGAAGTGTGTCGATCACGTTGAGTAAATAATAATTGTTATCATTTAAAAAGTACAGTATTCATTTTAAATTTGCTGATTAATAAAATAAATCACACCAACAATGTTTATAGGAATAAAACCATGACAGCGTTAAAAGTAGTGGTGCTCGACCGCGATACCTTGTGCAAACGGCCGTTTGCTTTTGATTTTGAACACGAATTAATTGAATACCCGCTCACCACGCCGCAGGAAACCGCTGAGCATTTGGCCGGTGCCGATGTGGTGATCAGCAATAAAGTGTGGGTAAGTGCGGAGCATCTGGCTGCCAACCCGCAGCTCAAGCTGATTGCGGTGGCGGCTACTGGTTATAACAACGTCGACATTGCCGCCGCCCGCCAAAACGATACCACCGTGTGCAATATTCCGGCTTACGGTAGCGATTCGGTGGCCGAACATTCGATGATGTTGATGCTGGCGCTGATGCGCAATCTGCCCGCTTATCAGCGCGACGTCGCGGCCGGTTTGTGGGCGCAATCGCCGTTTTTCTGCCATTTCGGTGCGCCGATGCGCGATTTGAAAGGCAAAACGCTGGTGATTTTCGGCCGCGGCAGCATCGGTCGCACGCTGGCAAACTATGCCGAAGTATTTGGCATGAAGGTGCTGTTTGGCGAACACAAACACGCCAAAACCGTGCGCGAAGGCTATACCGCTTTTGCCGAAGCCTTGCAGCTGGCCGATGTGGTGTCGCTCAATTGTGTGCTGAATGAAGACACCCGCAACCTGATCGGCGAGGCGGAATTGCAGCAGATGAAGCCCGGCGCCATCCTGATTAACGTCGGTCGCGGCGGCTTGGCCGATGAGCAGGCGGTGGTCGCCGCGCTGAAATACGGCACGCTCGCCGGTGCCGGTTTTGACGTGC